>DATCYH010000457.1:0-4898 GCA_036570405.1 Nocardioides sp. | reverse complement strand
TTGGCCATGAACTTTCCCTTCGCGTCGTTGACCACATAGGAATAGCCGGACTCCGAGCGCGGGAACGCGCCACCGATGTAGAGCTTGTAGGTCTTGCGTACGTCGATGCGGGCCATCAGTCCTGTGCTCCCTTGAGATAGGCCTCGAGGCCGTGGCGTCCGCCCTCGCGGCCGTAGCCCGACTCCTTGTAGCCACCGAACGGGCTGGTCGGGTCGAACTTGTTGAAGGTGTTGGCCCAGACCACTCCGGCACGGAGCTGGTCGGCCATCCAGAGGATCCGGGAACCCTTGTCGGTCCAGACCCCGGCCGAGAGGCCGTACGGCGTGTTGTTGGCCTTCTCGACCGCCTCCGCGGGCGTGCGGAAGGTCAGCACCGAGAGCACCGGGCCGAAGATCTCCTCGCGGGCGACCCGGTGGGCCTGGGTGACGCCGGTGAAGAGCGTCGGAGCGAACCAGAACCCGTTGCTGGGCAGGTCGCAGGTCGGGGACCAGCGCCCGGCGCCCTCCTGCTCGCCGACCTCGACGAGCTCCTTGATCCGGGCCAACTGGGCCTGCGAGTTGATCGCGCCCACGTCGGTGTTCTTGTCGAGCGGATCGCCGACGCGCAACGTGGACATCCGGCGCTTGAGGCGTTCGAGGACCTCGTCGGCCACGCTCTCCTGCACGAGCAGGCGGCTTCCGGCACAGCAGACGTGGCCCTGGTTGAAGAAGATGCCGTTGACGATGCCCTCGATCGCCTGGTCCATCGGCGCGTCGTCGAAGACGATGTTGGCGGCCTTGCCGCCGAGCTCGAGGGTGACCTTCTTGTCGGTGCCGGCCACGGACTTGGCAATGGCGCGACCGACGTCGGTGGAGCCGGTGAAGGCGACCTTGTCGACGTCGTCGTGACCGACCAGGTGCCGGCCGGTCTCACCGGCGCCGGTGATGATGTTGACCACCCCGGCCGGGAGGTCGGCCTGCTGGCAGATCTCGGCGAAGAGCAGCGCGGTCAGCGGCGTGGTCTCGGCAGGCTTGAGCACGACGGTGTTGCCGGCAGCCAGTGCCGGGGCGATCTTCCAGGCCAGCATCAGCAGCGGGAAGTTCCACGGGATCACCTGGGCGGCGACACCCAGGCTGCGGGTGCCGTAGCCGCTGTACTCCAGCTTGTCGGCCCACCCGGCGTAGTAGAAGAAGTGCGCAGCGGCGATGGGTACGTCGACGTCGCGTGACTCCTTGATCGGCTTGCCGTTGTCGATCGACTCGAGGACGGCGAGCTCGCGCCCGCGCTCCTGGATGATCCGGGCGATGCGGTAGAGATACTTCGCGCGCTCCTTGCCGGGCATCGGGCCCCAGACGCGGCTGTGGGCGCGACGGGCAGCCTTCACGGCTGCGTCGACATCGGCCTCGCTGGCCTCGGAGACCTCAGCCAGGACCTCTTCGGTGGCCGGGTTGATCGTCTTGAACCGGGTGCCGGTGCCGTCGACGAACTCACCGTTGATGAACAGGCCGTAGGACGCCTTGATGTCGACGATGCTGCGCGACTCGGGGGCGGGTGCATAGTCGAAGGCCGCTGCCTTCGACACGGCGGTGCCGGTGGTCTTCTTGGTAGCCATCTTCGTCTCAGTCCAGGGTGAAGTAGTCGGGGCCGGAGTAGCGGCCGGTGGTCATCTTGGTGCGCTGCATCAACAGGTCGTTGAGCAGCGTGGAGGCGCCGAAGCGGAACCAGTCGGGGTCGAGCCAGTCCTGGCCGGCGACCTCGTTGACCATCACCAGATATTTGATCGCGTCCTTGGTGGTCCGGATGCCGCCCGCCGGCTTGACCCCGACCATCGCACCGGTCGCCTCACGGAAGTCGCGCACCGCCTCGAGCATGATCATCGTCACCGGCAGGGTGGCAGCAGGCTGCACCTTGCCGGTGGAGGTCTTGATGAAGTGACCGCCGGCCATCATCGCCAGCCACGAGGCACGACGTACGTTGTCGTAGGTCTGCAGCTCGCCGGTCTCGAAGATGACCTTGAGGTGGGCGCTCTCCCCGTTGGCCCTGGCGCAGGCCTGCTTGACTGCGACGATCTCGTCGAAGACGTCGAGGTAGCGCCCGGAGAGGAAGGCGCCCCGGTCGATGACCATGTCGATCTCGTCGGCGCCGGCCTCGACCGCGTCGCGGGTGTCGGCCAGCTTGATGTCCAGGGCGGCGCGGCCGCTGGGGAAGGCGGTCGCCACGGCAGCGACGTTGACCCCGCTGTCGCCGAGGGTCTCCTTGGCGATGCCGACCATGTCGGGATAGACGCAGACCGCGGCGGTGGGCGGACACGTCGGGTCCGCAGGGTCCGGACGCATCGCCTTGTTGGCCAGGGCGCGGACCTTGCCCGCGGTGTCCTGTCCCTCAAGGGTGGTCAGGTCGACCATGCGGATCGCGAGATCGATCGCGAACTCCTTGGCAGTGGTCTTGATCGAACGTGTGCCGAGCGAGGCTGCGCGGGATTCCGCGCCGACCTGGTCGACACCGGGCAGGCCATGCAGGAAGCGTGTCAGCGAGGCGTTCGACGACGTGGTGTCGGCGAACACGGAATCGGCTGCACTCGACGCTGAGGTGGGAGCGGCGGGGGTGGTCGTCACCGGTCCAGCATAGGGTTGATCGGGCCACTATCGACAACACAGCAGGAGGGACGATGGCGCCCGAGGCCATCCACGAGTTCGGCCCGAACAACGGACGCCTGATCGCATGGGCGGGACTCGTCGCCACCGGGTTCGTCGTCGTCTCCGTGCTGGGCAACGGCGTCGAGCAGGCCGACGCCGCCGTGCTCACCTGGTGCGCCCTGGTCGCGGTCTTCCTGTGGTGCATGTTCCTGCGCCCCAAGATCATCGTCGAGGGGTCCGTCCTGCGGCTGCGCAACGGGTTCAGCGACGTCAGGATCCCACTCGTGCGGGTGCAGTACGCCGCGGTGACGATGTTCACCAACGTGGTCACCGACGAGCGGACCTTTCGCTCGACGGCGGTCACCCGCACCCGCAAGCAGAACGTGCAGCGGGGCACGTCCGAGCCGGACCCGATGAACAGTCTCGCCGACCTGGTGGAGACGACGCTCAATCAGGTCATCGACGACGCCAAGGCACAGAGGCAACCCGAGGGCGAGATCACACGTGCCCCGGCCGTGGTGGAGTTGGCGCTGCTGGCCGGACTCCTCGTGCTCAGTGTGGTGCTCGTCCTCGTGGTGGGCTGATCCTCAGATCCCGGCGGCCTGCTTGATCCCGATCCGCAGGGCGTCCAAGCGTCCGGCCGCCACGATCCGGGCGGCCTCGACAGCTCGGCGTACGCCCTCTCCTGCCGAGGCGTCCTCGACCGGTACGACGACCTCGAGATAGCACTTGATCTTCGGCTCGGTCCCGCTCGGACGCACGATCACGCGGGCGCCGTCGGCGAGCTGGTAGCGCAGCCCGTCGGTGGGTGGCAGCGCCTCCGAACCGATGCTGAGATCCTCGACGGACTCGACGGCCAAGCCACCGAGCTCGGTCGGGGGAGTGGCGCGGAGTCGTTCCATCGCGGCGCCGATCTCGGCCAGGTCCGAGACCCGGGCCGAGAGCTGGTCGGTGGCATGCAGGCCGTGGCGTACGGCGATGTCGTCGAGCAGGTCCACGAGAGTCCGACCCTCGGCCTTTGTCTTCGCGGCGACCTCGCACAGCAGCAACAGTGCCGAGACCCCGTCCTTGTCCTTGACCTGGTCGGGGTCGACGCAGTAGCCCAGCGCCTCCTCATAGCCGAAGGCCAGCCCCTCCAGGCGGCCGATCCACTTGAAGCCGGTGAGGGTGTCGACGTAGGGCTGACCGGCGGCGCGGGTGAGCTTGCCGAGCAGGGAGGAGGAAACGATCGAGGCGGCATAGATGCCCTGCTTCCCCTTGCGCAGCAGGTGATCGCCGAGCAGGGCGCCCACCTCGTCGCCGCGCAGCATCTGCCAGCCGTGCGGCCCGGGGACGGCAGCCGCACATCGGTCTGCGTCCGGGTCGTTGGCGACGACCAGGTCGGCGTCGACCTCGGAGGCAAGTGCCATCGCCAGGTCCATCGCCCCCGGTTCCTCTGGGTTGGGGAAGACCACGGTGGAGAACTCGGGGTCGGGGTCCTGCTGCTCGGAAACGACAGCAGGGGCAGGGAATCCCGCCTCGTCGAGAACCCGGAGGACGGTGCCGTTCCCGACGCCGTGCAGGGGTGTGTAGACGAGCTTGAGGGCGCGTGGTCCGTCACCGACCACGCCGAGCACCGAGGCCACGTAGTCGTCGACGATCGCGTCGTCGAGCTGCTGGCCGGGTTCCCCGCGCGGCACGTCGGCAAGTGCTCCGACAGCGGTGATCTGCTCGGCGATCTCCACGTCGGCGGGGGACACGATCTGGCTCCCGTCGCCGAGGTAGACCTTGTAGCCGTTGTCCTGCGGAGGATTGTGGCTCGCGGTCACCATCACGCCGGCCACGCAGCCGAGCTTGCGGATCGCATAGGCCAGCAGGGGAGTGGGCAGCTGGCCGGGCAGGAGCAGTGCTCGCAGCCCGGCTCCGGTCATCACCTCGGCGGTGTCGCGGGCGAAGACGTCGGAGTTGTGCCGGGCGTCATAGCCGATCACCACCGCGTCCTCGGCGGTCGCCCCGTTGGCCCGCAGATAGGCCGCCAGGCCGGCCGCCGCGCGGGTCACCACGACCCGGTTCATCCGGTTGGGCCCCGCACCGAGTGCCCCGCGAAGCCCCGCGGTTCCGAACTCCAGGGTGCCCGCGAAGCGGTCTGCCAGGTCGGTCGCCGCGGCGTCGTCACCGGCCTCCACGGCCGCGAGCACCTGCTCGAGCTCGGCACGGGTGATCTCGTCAGGGTCCTCGACCGCCCAGGCGCGGGCGCGTTCCAACAGCGATTCGCTCATGGGCATGAACCTACATCGCGGTTCT
>DATCYH010000456.1:0-2184 GCA_036570405.1 Nocardioides sp. | reverse complement strand
CCGCCGCGGGGTTCAACGCTCGCGGCGGAGCCAACGGGGCGTGCATCAAGGTCACGACCTGTGACGATGGCGCAAACCTGGATCGAGCCGTCGCCTGCGTGCGTGAGCTGGAGCAAGCCGGCGTGGTCGCAACCGTCAACGACCAGGGAACCGCGGGCCACGCAGAGGTGTCGGCTGCCATGGCCGAGGCTGGCATCCCTCGAGTCGCCTCGAACGTGACCAACTTCGACTGGGGCGACCCGAACGCCTATCCGTTGACGGCATCGGGCACCGGCGTCAGCTTCCTCCTGCCCCAGGCGCTCATCGAGGAGGGCATCGCGGAGATCGGACTGATCCGCGTCGACACCGCCGGCGCTGGCGCCTTGGCTTCTCTCCTCGCCGACATCTACGCCGAGGACGCAGAGTTCCCCGTCGACCTGCCGGTGCCAGCCGGCACCACGGACTTCAGCCAGTTCATCCTCGCCGCGCAGGACGATGGTGTTGGCGGAGTGGCCCTCGCGCTGGGCGAGCAGGAGGCCGTCCAGGTGCTCAGGGCCGGACAGCAGCTGGGTACGGAGCTGGCCATCGGCTCGAGCCTCGGCACCTTCTCTCATTCCGCCGTCGCAGAGATGGGTGACTTCGCCGAGCAGATGGTCTTCCTGTGGTCCTTCCCACCCGCAACCGCCGACGTACCGGTCTATGAAGCCCTGCGAGCAGACCTGAACGCCTCCGGCGAGGCCGACATCCACACCGAGAACCTCAAGGCAACACCCATGCAGTCCTGGATCGGTCTCTACGCGCTGCTGCAGATCATCAGATCGGCAGACCTCACGGAGTTCACCGGAGAGACGATCACGACCGCCCTCCAAGGATCTGGGCCCGTGCCCATGCTCGGGATCTTCGGTGGCGAGGACTGGACGCCGAACGCCAACCACGAGGGTCTGTTCCAGCGGGCCGGCACGAACCACTGGGCTACCTACAGATGGGACTCAGCGGCTGAGGCTCCCGGCGGCCTCGAGGGAAACTGGGTCGAGACGGCCACCTTCAGCTTCGACGAGGTCCTGTGCGGGTCCCCCTTCGGTGGAGAGGGGCCCTGCTGAGCTCTAGCAGCAGGGGTCCGTCTAAGAAGCGACCGGCTCGGCTCGAACTGAAGTAAGTTAGGCTGACGTCGAGGAAGGGGCCAAGGTTTGGAACGGTTCGCGGGGAAGGTCGCGCTCGTAACGGGTGCAGGGTCGGGAATCGGCCGGGCGGTCGCGGTGCGCTTGGTGGCCGAGGGCGCGTCGGTTCTCGGCGTGGACGTCGATGGTGATCGGCTGCGGTCGACGCAAGCCTCGGCGGGCGCTCGCCTCTCGGTCATGCAGGCGGACCTGGGTGATCCAGAGACGTGCCGAGCGGCCATCGATACGTGTGTCGCCGAGTTCGGCGGGTTGGACATCCTCGGCAACGTGGCGGGGATCTTCCGCGCTCACCACGCCGTCGACGTGACGCCAGCGGAGTACCACCGGATCATGGCGGTGAACATCGACGCCTACTTCTTCTTGTCGCAGGCCGCGATCCCCCACCTGCTCGAGCGGAGCGGCAACATCGTGAACGTGGCGTCGAACTCGGCGCTGCAGGGCATCCCGTATGCGGTCCCCTATGCCATCAGCAAGGGCGCTGTGGTGCAGCTCACCCGCGCGCTGGCGGTGGAGTTCCTGAAGCGGCCTCTGCGGGTGAACGCCATCGCGCCGGCGGGGACGAACACCAACATCGCCACCGCCGCCACCTTCCCGGCGGACATGGACGCCGATCTCGTGGGGCGCATGGCCGGCCTGCGTGGCTTGGCCGAACCCGAAGAGGTCGCCGGAGTGTTCGCGTTCCTTGCCTCAGATGAGGCGAAGAGCGTGACAGGAGCGGTGTACACGATCGACAACGGCCTCACGGCGAGCTGACGTGGGTCGCCCTGTCGACATCGAATCGATCGTTGACGGAGCGCTGCTGATCGACCTCTGGGCCGATCTGGTCCTTCCACGGCGCCTTCGCATGGAGTGGCAGCCCCTCATCGACGAGGCGATCGGCCGAGATGGGTGACTCGCCCCTCACCTACCTTCACGACTCGTCGGGGATCCGATCCCACCACTGGCACCACCAGTCGGCGCCGACGAGGATCCGTAGCTTGGGGTGCCAGCAGTAGGAGAGGTCGGCGGTGTTCTCGAGGTAGTAGAG
>DATCYH010000455.1:0-2330 GCA_036570405.1 Nocardioides sp. | reverse complement strand
GCTCTCCGGTGGGCAGGCGGCCCGGGTCGGGTTGGCCGCACTGTTGCTGTCCCGCTTCGACCTCGTGTTGCTGGACGAGCCGACCAACGACCTCGACCTCGACGGTCTTGAGCGGTTGGAAGCCTTCGTCCAGGGCCTGCGCGGTGGCGTGGTGCTGGTCAGCCACGACCGCGAGTTCCTCGCCCGTTGCGTGACCCGGGTGCTTGAGCTGGACTTGGCGCAGGGCTCCAACCGGGTGTTCGGCGGCGGGTACGACGCCTACCTGGAGGAGCGCGCCACGGTGCGGCGTCACCAGAGGGAGAAGTACGACGAGTTCGCCAGCAAGAAGGCCGACCTCGTCTCCCGCGCCAGGACCCAGCGTGAGTGGTCGAGCCAAGGCGTGCGCAATGCGATGAAGAAGGCGCCGGACAACGACAAGATCCGACGCAAGGCTGCGACGGAGTCCAGCGAGAAGCAGGCGCAGAAGGTGCGTCAGATGGAGAGCCGGATCGCCCAGCTCGAGGAGGTCGAGGAACCACGCAAGGAGTGGAAGCTCGAGTTCAGCATCGGCTCGGCTCCGCGATCCAGCTCAGTGGTCTCGACGCTCAACGACGCCGTGTTCACCCAGGGATCCTTCACCCTCGGCCCACTCTCACTGCAGGTCAACGCTGGAGAACGGATCGGCATCACCGGCCCGAACGGAGCGGGCAAGTCAACGCTGCTCCGCGCCCTGCTCTGTCAGCAGGCTCCGGTGCAGGGCACGGCGAGCCTCGGGGCAAGCGTGATGATCGGCGAAATCGACCAGGCACGATCGTTGCTCGCTGGCACCCGCTCACTTGCCGACGCCTTCGAGGACCTCGTCGAGGAGCTGTCGCCGGGGGAGGTGCGGACCCTGCTGGCGAAATTCGGGCTCAAGGCCGACCACGTGGGTCGGCCCGTCGACGAGCTGTCACCCGGTGAACGCACACGCGCCGGCTTGGCGCTGTTGCAGGCCCGAGGGGTCAATGTGCTGGTGCTCGACGAGCCGACGAACCACCTGGATCTCGCGGCGATCGAGCAGCTCGAGCAGGCACTCGGGTCCTACGAGGGGGCCCTGCTGCTGGTGACCCACGATCGTCGGATGCTCTCGACCGTGCAGCTCGATCGCCACTGGCGGGTCGAGTCCGGCCGGGTGAGTGAATGAGCCGCATCCCTGCCCGCGGAAAAGCCTCGTAGCGTCGACTCAGACCCTCGACGGGAGGGCTCGACGCGCGACGTGGATCAGCAGGATCACCACCACCAGCCCACCAGTGGAGAGCAACTGGTTCCGAGCATCGGTGTCGGTGAACATCAGCACCACCAACGCGGCCAGTGCGACGAGCACCGCCCAGTTCGACCACGGGTGCCACCAGGAGCGGATCGCCAACGGCTGACCACTCTCCCGTGCCTCGGCCGCCAGGCGCGGGCCGAGCCGTAGTTGGGCGACGACGATCAGTGCCCAGACCACCAGCAGTGCGGCACCGACGGCGTTGAGCAGGATACCCAGCAGCGAATCGGGTAGCAGCCAGTTGAGCAGCACCGCCACGAAGCCGAAGAAGATCGAGACCAGCACCGACACCCACGGCACGTTCGAGCGCGAGACCTTGGTGAGGGCGGCCGGGCCATCGCCGCGGCGGGCCAGTGAGTAGGCCATCCGTGAGGTGCCGTAGACCTGAGCGTTGAACGCCGAGAGCAGTGCCAGCACCACGACGACTTCCATCATCGTGGCCGCGGCCGGCAGGCCGGAGAGGTCGAGCACGGCAGCGAACGGTCCCGCCTCCAGTTCGGGGGAGTTCCAGGGCATCACCAGCACCATCAGAGCGATCGAGCCGAGATAGAAGAAGAGGATCCGCCACACGATGCTCTTCGTCGACCGGGCCACCGCGAGCTGCGGGTCCTCGGCCTCCGCGGAGGCGATGGTGACGATCTCGATGCCACCGAAGGCGAAGGCGACCACGAGCAGACCGGCAGCGACACCGGCCAGGCCGTTCGGGGCGAACCCACCCTCGCCGAGCAGGTACGACGTACCGACCGGGTCGGTGCCGGGCAGCAGACCGAGCGCCAGTAGCACCCCGATCACCAGGAACGCGAGGATCGCGGCGACCTTGATGAAGGCGAACCAGAACTCGAACTCGCCGAACTGGCGCACGCCCCACAGGTTGATCACCGCGAAGAGGCTCACGACGACCAGGGCAACCACCCATTGCGGCAGACCCGGTGCCCAACCGCTCACGATGGCGGAGGCACCGGTGATCTCGGCGCCGGGCACCATCACCAGCATGAACCAGTAGGGCCAACCGAGCAGGAACCCTGCCCACGGCCCGAGCGCCTCC
>DATCYH010000454.1:0-1889 GCA_036570405.1 Nocardioides sp. | reverse complement strand
CGGAGATGCCGAGCAGGTAGGGGTCGGCCAGGTCGTTGCGGGTGATCGACTGCAGGACCGCGCCGCACACCGCGAGCGCTGCGCCCACGGCTGCGGCGGCAAGCACCCTTGGCATCCGCATCTGCCACACCAGGCGGTCATCGACCGCGGTGACGCCGAGGTCGCCGAGCCGGAACCTGCGACCGACGACGGCGAGGACGTCGTCGACGGGCACGTGCACGGCGCCCACACCCAGGGCCACCGCCATGCTCACCAGCAGCACGGCGGCTGCGACGACCAGGGCAACGACGCGCAAGGAGTGGGTGCGCCTGGCGGCCGGCCGGCGCACCGTGGGGTGCGCGGGCCGGTTGGTCACGGTGGTCACCTGTTGAGGTCGAGCGTCGCGAGCTGTTCGGAGACGGACACTGCGCCGTCGACCAGTCGGACTCCGGGCGTAGACTCCGAGAACGGGATCGTCACGAACGCCTCTGCCTTCACCGCCCTCAGCTGTCTCAGGACCGGATCGTTCTGCAGGTAGGAGATCTTGTCGGCCGCGGTCGACCAGTTGGCGTCGGCCAGGACGATCACGTCCGGATCGCTCTTGACTACGTCCTCCCAGTTGCCGTCGGCCCAGCCGTCATCAAGAGTGCCGAAGATGTTCCTCGCACCCACGGCGTCGAGGATCAGCTGCGGGCCGCCGCTGTTGCCCCCGACGAACGGGACCTTGTCGCCGGAGTCGAACCACAGCACGTCGATCCCCTCGCCGGTCCGGTTCCGGGCGAGCTCGTCGAGCCGGTGCTGCTGCTCGCCGCGGAGCTCCTCGGCACGGTCCGGGGCTCCGAACGCTGTGGCCACCGAGTCGATCTCGTCCCACACCGCGTCGAAGGACGTCGGAGGTCGCTCGGCCTTGTCGTTGCAGCCGAACGGGGAGAGATAGGACGGTGTCCCGTCCTTGTCGAGCTGCGCCTGGGTGCCGGCGACCTTGGTCTCGAAGGCACTGCCGTAGGACGCGTAGAGGAGGTCCGGGTCCGCCTTCACCAGGTCGTCCGCGGTGGGGTACTCCGCCGAGAGCACCGGCACGGACTCATAGGCCTCGCGCCACTTCTCGGGGACGGCGTCGTCGAGGTACGCCGTACCCGCGAGTTGGTCTTCGAGGCCCAGCGCGAGCACGACCTCGGTGGCACCCTGATTGAGGGTGATCGCCCGGGTGGGCCGGGCCTCGATCGTCGAGGTGTGGCCGCAACTGGTCACCTCGACGGGGAACGCCGTGTCGTTCGCATCGACGGCCCGCTTCTCCGCGGCGGGAGCACCGGCACAGGAGGCCAGGAACAGGACTGTTGCTGCGCCGATCGCGACGCGAAATAAAGGTCGACTGACCATTGGTTTCTCCAAAACCCTCGTGGAACAAAAGCGCCGTGGCCGGTCTCCTGGCTTCCGTCTCAACGTCTCTGGCCGACCTTCCCGGGACTGCTCCCAGTGGTCCGGCACCTTCCCGATCTGGCTGGGCTGGCACCGCAAGGGCCGTCGACTCGACGGCTACAGTGGCGAGGGCCGCGCCGGCATCAGACCGGCTTCCCGAACACCACGGCATCGGCACCGTATCAACACCACTGCCGAGACCCCTAAGATCACCCGGTGACTTCACGGACCCGAGGCGACCTCTGTCCCGGCGTGCTTCGGCCTTGGCCGGCCGAGGACGGCGCCCTGGTGCGGTTGCGGCTGATCGGCGGAGTCGTCGCGCCGGCCTCGTTGCTCGCCCTGATGGCCGTCGCGGACGAGTTCGGTGATGGCACCATCCACCTCACCAAGCGCGCCAACCTGCAGCTGCGCGGCCTGCCCGCCACCGACGGCTGTCTCGACGCCGAGGTGGTGGCCGCCATCGAGGGCACCGGGCTGCTCCCCTCGCCGAG
>DATCYH010000453.1:0-6249 GCA_036570405.1 Nocardioides sp. | reverse complement strand
GGTCCGAACCGGCCGGCGGCCAGGCCCAACAGCCCGCCGACGGCCTCGGGGTCGGACAGGTCGCACGCCGCCCCGGCCACTGTGTCGGCGCCGAACTCCCGCCCGAGGTCGGCCGCAACCCTGTCGCAGTCCGCTGCGCTGCGGCTGGTCAGCAGGACCGATGCCCCGGCGCCGAGGAGCTGCCGCACGATGCCGTGGCCGATGCCCTTGGTTCCTCCGGTCACGACACAGACCTTGCCGGTCAGGTCGAAGTCCGGCATCAGGGCGTCCCGGTGGCAGCTGTGCCGGGCAGCACCGCCTTGACCGAGTCGCTGTCGGCCACCGTGGCGAGGAGTCGCAGGTGCTCGGTGACCTGGAACAGATGACTCTCCTCGGTTGCACCGGCGGTGCAGTCCTCCACGAGCACGACCTCGTAGCCGAGCCCGACCGCCTCGGTGGCCGTCCCGGGCAGGGCGACGTTCGTCGAGACACCGACGAGGACCACCGTGTCGATGTCGAGCCCGCGCAGGATGGCATCCAGCTCGGTGCCGGTGAAGGCCGCCATGCCATGCATCCGCTCGTTCACGACGTCCCCCGGACGGACCGGCAGGTCGTCATGGACCGCGGCGTCCGGCGTGCCGGTGACAAGCTTGCCGCCCCGCTTGACCAGTGCGGCCAACGCACAGTTGACCCGAAAGCCGACGAACCCCTCGGGCGCGGCGATGGTGGCGAAGACGACGGGAAGGCCAGCGTCCCTGAAGGAGTCGGCGAGGGAGGCGATGCGCGGGATGATTCCGCGGGTCTCGACCTGCTCGATCAGCGGCGAACTGTCGTAGCCCGGGTTCGTGATCGCGTTCTGGCACTCCGAGATCACCAGCGCCGCTCGTTGTCCCCGGTCCAGTCCTCGCACGGCCATGAGCCCACCTTCCGTCACCAATACAGTTAACTCATAATATTGATTTGTCGAACGATGTCGAGGAGTCATCGTCGGCTGCCTCCCGGCATGTCCAAACCACACCCACCCCCACAGCTCGCTTGAGCACCGCGCGACCCGAGCCACGACCGAGCGCTCAACGACAGGGGCCAGGCCCTCTCGGCCGACCACCCGGACCCGCCCCGGAAAACCAGAAGACCGAACCCAAGCTCTGGGTCCGGCCTGACTGCTGTCTCCTGAAGAGATCAGATGGTGGAGCTGAGGGGATTCGAACCCCTGACCTTCTCATTGCGAACGAGACGCGCTACCAACTGCGCCACAGCCCCATCGCGTCGACTTACTCACGCGAAGAGAAAAGATAGCACCCTCCCGGCGACGGTTCCGAATCCGGGCGGGACCGCAACAACTGCAGGTTCACGGCGCAACAACTGACGGTTCGCGCAGCAACAACTGCAGGCTCGTCAGCCGTTGGCGATCTTGCGCTCGTCGACCTCGTCACGGCGCTCGTCACGCTCGGCTGCGGCTGTGGCCTCGGCCTCGCGGGCGATCGTCGAAGACTCCTCGGTGTGGCCCGAGGTCCACACCTTGTCGTCGCCCAGGTTGATGGTGCGCACCGAGCGGCGCACGGCTGCCGGCTTGGTGACATAGGTCGGCAGGGTCACCGGGACCGGGTCCCACAGCTCGGCGTCGACGACCGCGAAGGTGGCGGTCTCGGCGTCGTCGGCGACCTCGTCGAAGCCCTGCTCGTTGCGGGCCACGTCGTAGGACTCGGGAACGTCCTCGTCGACACTCTCGGCCACCACCGGAGCGGCGAGCAGCATGCTGCCGGCGGCGATCTCCTGCTTGACCATCAGACGGCAGGCGATCAGCCAGACCACCATCAGGCCACCGGGAGCGCTCATCCAGGCCCAGCCGATGACACCCGCGGCGGCGACCGCGGCGACGACGACGTTGAGCAGGGTGATCACGCCCAGGACACGACGACGGCGCGCGGTCGCGACGCGTGCGGCCTCACGACGTACGGCGAGCTGCTGACGGGTGGACGCGGGGCGGCCGGCGGAGCCCTTGACCGTCACCGAGGCAGGGGTGTGTCCGCGACCGGGCTGCATCACCAGTCGCGACGCGCTGGTGCCGACCGGCTCTCGCCGTGCCAGCACCCGCATCGTGTTGGAGAACCGGTCCACGGACCGACTCCTGGCCACCTCGTCGTGATGCCGAAGCGCCTTGGGGATCAGGTAAACGGCCCACGCGACGGCGAGGGCGACGAAGATGATTCCGGACAGGTCCACGCCTCAGAGGTTATGAGCGATAGCGCAGGTTGAGGTGCATGTCCATAGGTGTGTCGCAAAACAACTGGTGTGACTCATGTGATTTGACGGCCTGGAGCCGTGACCGCTCCGGGATACGGATTGGCTCAAAATCGCACCGGAAACAGCCGATCCGCATCCCGGAAGGAAAGGACGCACGGACTCAGCCCGCCGAGGGCTCCAACCGGGCCACCAACCCGCCGGGACACTCCTCGCGAGTGATCGCGAACTGCCGGTGGTCGCGCCAGGCACCGTCGATGTGCAGGTAGCGCGGCGCATAGCCGACCTCGCGGATCCCGAGCTTCTCCACCACCCGCAGGGAGTTGGTGTTCTCCGGGCGGACCGAGATCTCCATCCGGTGCAGGCCGGCCACCCCGAAGCAGTAGTCGATGACCAGGGCCACCGACAGCGGGATCACCCCGCGCCCCGCGAAGCGTCTGTCGAGCCAGTAGCCCAAGGAGGCGAACTGCGCCGACCCGCGCACGATGTTGCTCACCGTCACCTGCCCGGCGAACTCACCGTCGACGAGCACCACGAACGGCATCGCCTGGTCCTCGCGAGCCAACTTCGAGAGCCGCTTGACCATCCCCCGGAAGGTCGCCGGCCGTCCCGCCGCATCCGGCGGCATCGTGGCGTCCCACGGCTTGAGCCACTCGGCATTGCGGGTCCGCGCGTCACGCCAGTCACGGGAGTCGGAATATTCGATCGCCCGCAGGGTCACCGACCCGTGCTGCAACGTCACCGGCCAGTGGCTCAATGGTCACCGCCGGTGATCTGCTCCAAGGCGTGGCGCACGATCGGCTCGAGCACTGCCAACCCGTCCTTGACTCCCCCGCGCGAGCCGGGCAAGTTCACCACGAGTGCGCGCCCCGCGACCCCGGCCAGGCCCCGCGACAGCGCGGCAGTCGCGATGCCGTTGGCGACGCCGTACGCCCGGATCGCCTCGGCGATGCCGGGCACCTCCCGGTCCAGCAGCGGTCGCACCGCCTCTGGGGTCCGGTCGGTCGGAGTCAGCCCGGTGCCTCCGGTGGTCAGCACCAGCCGGGCACCGTCGGCCAGAGCGGCAGCGACGGCGTCGCGCACCGGATCCCCGTCGGGTACGACGGCAACCGGCGTGGGCGCGAAGCCCCACTGCTCGAGCGCTGCATGGATGAGCGGACCCGTGTTGTCCTCGTAGACCCCGGCCGCGGCCCGGTTGGAGGCCACCACGACGGCCGCGACCAACGCCGGCCTCAGATGCTCCATGTGCCGGACTTCCCACCCGACTTCGCGGTGATGCGTACGTCGCTGATCACCGCCGCCTTGTCGACCGCCTTGACCATGTCGATCACGGTGAGGGCGGCAACGGCCACTGCCGTGAGCGCCTCCATCTCGACCCCGGTGCGGTCGGTGGTGCGAACCGTGGCGGAGATGTCCACCGAGTCGTCGGTGACGGTGAGGTCGAGCTCGACCCCGGAGATCGACAGCGGGTGGCACAAGGGGATCAGCGACGGCGTCTGCTTGGCGCCCATGATCCCGGCCAGGCGAGCCACCGCGAGCGCGTCACCCTTGGGCACGCCCTCGCCCCGCAGCAGCGCGATCACCTCGGACGAGACGAGCACCCGTCCGGCGGCGGTCGCCTCACGAGCGGTGACCGGCTTGGCCGAGACGTCGACCATCCGGGCGGCGCCACTCTCGTCGACGTGGGTGAGCCGACCAGTCCCGTGGGAACCCGTGGCGGCCATCGCCTAGAACTCCTCGTCGAGCAGCATGACCTCGACCGACGATCCGGGAGCCAACGAGGTCTGCTCCGGGGGTACGACGATGAGGGCGTTCGAGTCAGCCAGGTCGCCGATCAGGTGCGAGCCGTTGCCACCGACCGGGGTTGCGGTCCGCGAGTCATAGCTGGCCCGGACGAACTGAGTCTTGCCCTCCGGCGAGGACAGCCCGTGGGTGAGCCGCGCCGTGTGGGTCGGGCGCTCCAGCACCCGGCAACCCATCAGCTTGCGGATCGCGGGAAGCACGAAGACCTGGAAGGAGACATAGGAGGAGACCGGGTTGCCCGGCAACGTGAAGATCGGGGTGCGCTCGTCACCGATCAGCCCGAAGCCCTGCGGCTTGCCGGGCTGCATCGCGACGCCGCCGAACCAGACGTGGCCCACCGACTTCAACGACTCCTTGACCACGTCGTAGTCGCCCTCGCTCACCCCACCACTGGTGACCACCAGGTCGGCGCGGACCAGCTGGTCGCGCAGTGCCTCGGTGAAGACCTTGCGCTCGTCGGGCACGGGCCCCACCCGATAGGGGATCCCGCCAACCGCGCGCACGGCGGCGGCGAGCATGTAGGAGTTGGAGTCATAGATCGAGTCGTGCCCCAGCGGCGTTCCCGGGTCGCGCAACTCGGTGCCGGTCGACATGATCACGACGCGGGGCTTGGGGCGGGCCGAGATGGTGGCGCGCCCGACCGCGGCCAGGAGACCGACGTGACGCGGCCCGAGCACCGAGCCGGCGGAGATCAGCACGTCACCCTTCTCGATGTCCTCGCCCGCGCGACGGATGTGCTGGCCGGGCTTGGGCGCCTTGCTGATCTGGACCTGCGCGACACCGCGGTCGGTCCACTCATAGGGCACCACGGCAGTCGCGCCGCTCGGCACCGGTGCACCGGTCATGATCTTCACCGCGGTCCCCGGGGAGAGCGCGAGGATCCGGCTCTGTCCGGCACCCAGTTCCCCGACCACGGGCAGGTGGATCGGGTGGTCCGGCGAGGCGTCGACGACGTCGAGTTGGTTGACGGCATAGCCGTCCATCGCCGAGTTGTCGAAGGCCGGCAGCGGCATCGGCGCCACCACGTCCTCCGCGGTCGGCAGCCCGCAGGCGTCGAGCAGGGTCTGCTCATAGATGCCCAGGGGCCTGATCGTGTCGAGGACACGATCGAGGTGGTCGCGGACGGAGATCAGTTCAGTCACCCAGGACACTTCCAGACGAGACTCGTTTGGCGGAGGACGGCTTCTCGAGCGCGACCGCTCCCTTGACCCGGACCCCGTGCTCGAAGGTCCAGTCCCCCTCGACCGTCAGCGACGACGCATCCCGCAGGGAGGGAGCACCCTCGGGGAACCTCTGGTCGAACTCGCGGACCAGTCGGTAGACCTTCGGGTCGAGCGCGACGTAGGGAAGACCCTCCGCGACCTGCTCCAGCACGAAGTCGGACCCGAGGTCATAGACGTCCGAGCGCAGCACGAGCAGGTCGTCGGTGGTCTTCACCGGGACGAACCTGTCGCGGCCCACCTCGATCGTGCGGGCGCCCTCGAAGACCTCGATCGCCGCGCCCATCGCGGTCTCGACCTGGATCACCTCAGGCGAGGTCGGGTCGGCCGGGTCGACGTGCTTGACGTTGCGGATCAGCGGCAGGCCGACCACGCCGTGGCGCTCGTCGAGGAGGCGCTTCAGCGCCACCAGGTCGACCCACAGGTTGTTGGTGCTCATGTAGCGGTGCCGGTCCAGGTCGGCCAGCGCCGCGCGGTCCTCGTCGCGGGTCTGGCCCGACTCGCGCAGGATGATCCGGCCGTCGCTGCGGCGGCGGGCGAAGTGGCCGCCCTTGCGGTCCGAGGCCGTACGCCGTGCCGCTTCGATGGCGAAAGTCGCACCGCTCTGCGCGAACCAGCCGGCCACCCGCGGGTCGGCGACTGCTCCGAGGTTGTCGGAGTTGGAGACGAAGATCCGCTCCATGCCGGCCTCGAGCAGCTGGTCCAGCAGGCCGCTGCCGACCAGCGCGGTGTAGATGTCACCGTGGCCGGGCGGACACCACTCCAGGGTGGGGTCGGCCGGCCAACTCACCGGCGAGAGGTCGTCGACGAGCAGCTTGGGCACCTTGTTCTGCAGGAACTCCAGCGGCAGGCCCTCGACGGCCAGGTCGGCGTAGCGCTCGAGTGCCTCCATCGTGTCGACGGAGGTCCGGAAACTGTTCATGAAGATCAGCGGCAGCGGGGCGCCGTACGCCTTGCGCAGTGCGAGCGTCTGCCGCGCGATGATGTCGAGGAAGGAGAGACCGCG
>DATCYH010000452.1:0-2621 GCA_036570405.1 Nocardioides sp. | reverse complement strand
AGATGCCAACGCGGTGGTGATCCCGGAGGGGTTCCGCACCGACCAGGTGGTGGCCCGCCTGGCGAAGACGACCGGGGTCAAGAAGGCGGAGCTCGAGAAGGCGCTCAAGGACGCAGACGGTCTCGGCCTGCCCGACTACGCCGAAGGAGAGGCTGAGGGCTACCTGTTCCCCGCCAAGTACAGCTTCGCGCCCGACGACACGGCCCTGGACATGCTGGCGGCGATGGTCAAGCGCTACAAGGCGGTCGCCGAAGAGGTGCCGGTCTCGGGCGCCTCCGAGGCCGGGCTGGACGAGCACGATTTCATCACCATGGCGAGCATCATCGAGAAGGAGGTCAACCGACCCGAGGACATGCCGGCAGTGGCCGAGGTGATCTTCAACCGTCTCGACGGCTCGTGCGTCGAGCAGGGCATTCCCAAGGGGCTGCTGCAGATGGACTCCACCGTGCACTTCCTCGAGGGTGGTGGCGCCGGCTCGGTCTACACCTCCGCGGAGGCACGGGAATCCGACTCTCCCTACAACACCTACAAGCAGGCTGGTCTTCCTCCGGGTCCGATCGCCTCCCCGGGCCAGGCAGCGATGGAGGCCATCCTCGAGCCCACCGACAAGGGATACTGCTTCTTCGTGGCAGTCGACCTGGACACCGGTGAGACCCGGTTCGCGCGCACCGGCGCCGAGCACACCGCCAACACCCAGCTGCTGCAGGAGTGGTGCCGCGAGAACTCCGGACGCTGTGGCTGATCCTCGTCGCTGCGCGGTGCTCGGTGACCCCATCGACCACTCGCTCTCCCCGACGTTGCACAGTGCGGGCTTCGCCGCGCTCGGGCTGGATTGGACCTACGCGGCCCACCGGGTCGACGAATCGGGCCTGTCCGGCTTCCTGTCCGGCCTGGACCGCACCTGGCGAGGCCTGTCGCTGACGATGCCACTGAAGAGGGTGGCACTCGGCCTGGCCGACACCCTCACCGAGCGGGCGCAGCTGGCCGGCGCGGTCAACACCCTGGTCCTCGACGGCACGACGCGAGCCGGCGACAACACCGACATCCCGGGGGCGGTGGCCGTGATCCGGGAGCGGTACGACGGCCCGGTGTGCTCGGCGTCGATCCTCGGCGGCGGTGCGACGGCGACGTCGACCGGCATCGCCCTTGTCGAGCTGGGTGCCCGCGAGCTGACCCTGCTGGTCCGCTCGCCGGAGCGTGCCGCCGAGACTGCCGCCGTCCTCGCGCGCCATCCTGCTGCACCGAAGGTCGACGTACGACTCCTGGACGAGGCGGGCGACCTGTCGGCCGACCTGGCCGGCGAGGTCGTGGTCTCCACCATCCCGGCTGCTGCCCAGACGCCGGAGCTGGTGCAGCGCTGCGCCCAGGTCCCGGTGGTGTTCGAGGTGATCTATCACCCCTGGCCGACACCCCTGGCCAGCTCGGTCACCGGCGACCGGACTCTCGTCTCGGGGCTGGACTTGTTGGTCCACCAGGCGGCGATCCAGTTCGCGGAGTTCACCGGTGAGCCCGCGCCGCTGGGCGCGATGCGCTCGGCTGGGGAGAACGCGCTCGCCGAGCGCTGAGCCCCACTAGGGTGCCGTCCATGGACTGGGGTGCACATCTGGACACGGCTGCGCTCGCCGCGATCCTGGGTGCAGTGTGTGGCTGGTTCGTCCCCGCTGTCGTGGGGCGCCTGCCCGAGCCGGAGAACGCCGCCGAGACCAAGGTGACCTACGCCGAGCTGGCTGCCTCGCCGCGCATCGGCTGGTGGACCGCACTGTGGAGCGCGGGCGTCGCCGCGCTGATCGGCGCCGCTCTGGGCTGGGACTGGTCCCTGCTGTTCCTGCTCCCGCTGGTGCCGATCGGGGTCGCACTCGGCTGGGTGGACATGCGCACCCGCCTGCTGCCCAAGCTCATCGTTGGGCCGAGCTACCTGCTCGTCATCGTGCTGATGGTGCTCGTCGTCGCAATCACCGGCGATCAGGATGACCTCTGGCGCGCCGGCCTCGGCTGGTTGATCGCCGGTGGGCTCTACTGGCTGCTGTGGCGGTTCACGCCCGGGATGGGCTATGGCGACGTGCGACTCTCCGGAGTCCTCGGCCTGGCCCTGGCCCACCTGGGCTGGGCGGAGTTCGCGATCGGCACCTACTCGGGGTTCCTGCTCGGCGCGCTGGGATGGATTCCGCTACGGCTGCTGCGACTCACTCGCGACCGGAGCTTCCCGTTCGGCCCGTTCATGCTCGTGGGAGCAGTGATCGGCATCGTGTGGGGCGCCGACCTCGCATGGCATCTCGCAGTCGGGCGCGGGTGAGCCGGGCGACTGCGTCCCGTGACAGACTGCGCGCATGCTTCGTTGGCTCACCGCGGGCGAGTCCCATGGACCGTCCCTAGTCGCAATCCTCGAAGGGCTGCCCGCCCACGTCGAGGTCACCTCAGATGACATCTCCGACGCCCTCGCGCGCCGGCGCCTCGGCTATGGCCGCGGCGCCCGGATGAAGTTCGAGCAGGACCAGGTCACCCTGGTCGGCGGCGTACGCCATGGCGAGACCCAGGGCGGACCGGTGGCGATCCAGATCGGCAACACCGAGTGGCCCAAGTGGGAGCAGGTGATGTCTGCCGACCCGGTCGACCAGGAAATC
>DATCYH010000451.1:0-4035 GCA_036570405.1 Nocardioides sp. | reverse complement strand
ACCACGGGGGTGGTCGGGTCGAGCAGCTGGCCGGTGCGCTCGTGGAGCACGGGCTCGTCGGGGATGCGGCGTACGCCGTCGCCGTCGAGGACGCCGGCCAGGATCTCGAGGGACTCGGTCAGCGCGGTCTCGACGCTGCGCACCGCCGTCAGGCCGACCGGGCCACGGACCGGCGGGCCGTCCAGGGCGCCATCGAGGCGCACGGCGGAGCCGCCGGGGGCCGGGACAACGGTGCACCACAAGCCGACGGTGATGCCCATCGGACCGGTGCCGCGGAGCTCGAAGCCGTCGACGTCGGCGCGCTCGACGCGCCAGCGCGCCTGGGCCGGGATGTCCATCAGCTTGATCTGCTGCACGAACTCCTCGCCGGGAGCCATCCGCGCCGGTCGCTCGCCGCGCCAGGACAGGTGCAGGGTGAGCCACTCGTGCGCGCGGTCCAGGTCGGTGACCAGGTCGGCGACCATCTCGGGAGCGGCTGCCACCAGGCGTTGAGCGTGCACCTGACGGGCATAGCTCGATGCGCCGGCAGGTTCGGGCACCGAGACGGCGAGCTCCGGCGAGGCGAAGGGAGTGCCCGGCATCAGCTTCGACGCAGCGTCGGTGACCATCACCTTGGCGGTGGAGGCGAGCACAGGAGCCAGTGTGCGGACGCTGGCGAGAAGCTGCGAGGGGGTCGGGGACATCCGGGAAAACTCACTTTCAGTCTGATCGGACTGTTTTGTTCAGCATGCGCTTTTCCAGAGCGTCTTGGCAAGTCGCCGCCCACCGGGCCCGACGGTATGGTCCCGCTATGCCACCCACCCGCCGCACCCAGAAGGAACGCTCCGCGGCCACCCGCGCCACACTCCTCGCCGCGGCCTACGAGAGCCTCCTCGAGAGTGGCTATGGCGCAACCACCGTGGGCCACGTCCAGCAGCGTGCTGGAGTGGCCCGAGGAACGTTGCTGCACCACTTCCCCACCCGTGGCGCGCTGATGGCCGCCGTCGTCGAGGACATCATCGAGCGGCGCCTCCAGGTGCTCACCGTCGAACGTGACGAACTGGACCCGCCCGTCAACAACTGGGACGACGTCGTCGACCTGGTCTGGGGTGAACTCCAGTCCCCGCCGTTCACGGCCGCGCTCGAGCTCTGGGTCGCCGCACGCACCGACCCAGATCTGCTGGAGGCGCTGTTGCCACTCCAAGAGCGGATCTTCGCCACCGTGCACCACAGCGTCATCCGCCTGTCCGGAGCCGACCACGCCCGGGCGCCGATGCTGGTGCAGTTCACCATCGACCTACTCACCGGCTCATATCTCGCCGGGATTCTGCAGCCGCGGGCCGGGACCTCGGCAGTGGTCGAGGCCTGGAAGCGGGCGCTGCGCGAGCTCGATCGCTGACTTCGCCGCGCCTGCTCGACAGGGGCAGAGCACCCGGGAACTGACGAAGGCCCCGACCGGAGCCGGGGCCTTCTGCTCAACGTGCGCGAGGGGGGAGTTGAACCCCCACGTCCTTTCGGACACACGGACCTGAACCGTGCGCGTCTGCCTATTCCGCCACTCGCGCGAGAAGCGGGCCAAGGTTATCCCAGCACGACCGAATCGCCCAAACCGCGGTCCTCTTGCGCACGAGGACGACCCCTGGCCCGATACGATCACCGAAGCCGTCAGACTCGGACGGCTCTGTTTGCTGCTGTAGAACAGGCACGATTGACTCACCCGACCGGAAAGGAAGGAGGCACTGAAGTGGCCGGCGGACTGCAACGTTTCGAGAACAAGCTGGAGCAGATGATCTCCGGTGCCTTCGCGCGCGCCTTCCGCAGCGCCGTACAACCCGTCGAGATCTCAGCGGCACTGCAGCGCGAGGTCGACAACAACGCGCAGATCCTCAGCCGCGACCGGCGACTGGTGCCCAACTCGTTCCACGTCGAGCTCAGCCCCGGCGACCTCGAACGCCTCTCCGGCTATGACTCCACGCTCGAGGGCGAGCTCACAAACGCGCTGCGTGACCACGCCGACGAGCAGTCCTACGTCTTCCCCGGCCCGGTGCAGATCGAGTTCTCCCAGGCCGACGACCTGACCACCGGCCGGTTCCGGGTCCGCTCGGCCGCCCGTGCCAAGGTCACCACGAACGCCACCGACACCCAGGTCGGCCGCGCCACCGTCGTGCTCGAGGTCAACGGCGTTCGTCACCCGCTCAACCCGCCCGGTCTGGTCGTCGGGCGTGGCACCGACGCCGGCCTGCGGATCAACGACCCCGGCATCAGTCGGAGCCACGTCGAGTTCCAGGTGCGCGGCGGCCACGGTGACCCCGAGATCTCGGTGCGCGACCTCGGCTCGACCAACGGCATGCTCGTCGACGGGCACAAGGTCCCGGACTCCCGCCTCTACAACGGGTCCACCGTGAAGATCGGCAACACCACCCTGACCGTGCGCGTGGTGGAGGAGTCCTGAGTGAGTGAGCTGACCCTGTTCCTGATCCGGTTCGCCTACCTGGCGATCCTGTGGATCTTCGTCCTCTCCGCGATCAGCGTGATCCGCACCGACATGTTCGGCGCCCGCCTCCCCGCCCAACAGTCCCGACCCGCCGCCCGCGGACAGAAGCCGGCCAAGCCGCCGACCCGCCGCCGAGGCTCACCCACACACGTCCTGGTCGTCGACGGCCCCAACGTCGGCGAACGCGCCGACCTGGCCCAGGCACCGGTCCTGATCGGTCGGGGCTCGGACGCCGCGATCCGACTCGACGACGACTACGTCTCCACCCGCCACGCCCGCATCGCCGCGTCCGGTGAGCAGTGGTTCGTCGAGGACCTCGGCTCCACCAACGGCACCTACGTCGGCCAGGCACGGATCAGCCAGCCCACCACGCTCGCTCTCGGGACCCAGGTCCGGATCGGGAAGACCGTCCTCGAGCTGAGGAAGTGACGATGTCCGACCCCGACACACCGACGACGGCCGGCACTGACTCGGAGCAGGACACGCGCCTGCTCCTCGACTTCGCCGCCCTCTCCGACGTCGGGCGCGTCCGCAAGGACAACCAGGACAGCGGGTACGCCGGTCCGTGGTTGCTGACGGTCTGCGACGGCGTCGGCGGCGCCGCGCGCGGTGACATCGCCAGCGGGACCGCCGTACAGCAGCTGCGCAAGCTCGACGAGGCGCCCCGCGACGACATGCTCTCCCTGGTCGCCGGCGCCCTGCACCGCGCCCATGACCGGATCGGTGAGCTGGTCGAGGACGACCCCAGCCTCAACGGCACCAGCACCACGGCCACCGTCGCGCTCTTCGACGGCCGCCAGCTGGCGATCGGGCATGTCGGTGATAGCCGCGCCTACCTGTTCCGCGACGGCACGATCAGCCAGCTCACCAAGGACCACACCTTCGTGCAGTCGCTGATCGACGAGGGCCGGATCACCGAGGAGGAGGCGCGCACCCACCCGCACCGCAACCTGATCCTCAAGGCCCTCGACGCGGTCCACGACACCGAGCCCGACCTGTTCCACGTCGACCTGGCCGAGGGCGATCGCGTATTCCTGTGCAGTGACGGCGCCTGTGGCGTGCTCGACGACGCCCACATCGCCGACATCCTCTCCAGCGGCACCCCCGACTACGCCGTGGTCGAACTCGTCCGGGCCAGCCTCGAGGCCGGCAGCAGCGACAACGTGACCTGCATCGTGGCCGACGTGGTCACCGAGCTCGCCGAGGCCCCGACTCCCCTGCTCGTGGGTGCCGCGGCCGACCTGCCCCGCAAGAGCGCAGGTGGCGGCTGGAGCACGATGAGCGGCCGGTTCCGCGGGCACCGCTCCGGCGACACCGGTGAGATCGAGCCGGTCACCGCCGACCTGGGCCCCGACGTGCCCTATGCGATCCCCACCGACCCGATCGACCCCGAGGTCGCGCGCTATGCGCCGCGCCCGCCCGGGCGACTGTCATGGTTGCGCATCCTCGGCGTGCTGCTGATCCTGGTCGGCCTGGTGGTCGGGCTGCTGGGGCTGGGCTACAGCTGGACCCAGCGGCAATACTTCGTCGCCGAGCACGAGGGCCACGTCGCCATCTTCCGC
>DATCYH010000450.1:0-3511 GCA_036570405.1 Nocardioides sp. | reverse complement strand
CCTCGCCCGGTCGCTGCGACACGGGCGCAGCCGACGGAGACGATCGGCCGAGTCGCCCGCGATCCCAATCCTGCCCGGGAGGCAGCGGTCCGCAGCCACGCTCGAGGTTCAGGCGGTCTCCGTGAACTTCGGCGGCGTGTCCGCACTCCAGGACGTCACGCTCCGGGTCGAGCCCGGCGAGGTCGTAGGCGTGCTGGGGCCGAACGGCGCCGGCAAGACGACCCTTCTCGACGTCATCTCCGGCTTCACCCACCCCCTCCGCGGCGAGGTGCTCCTCAACGGCACGACGGTCGATCGCTGGTCACCCGAGCGACGCGCCCGGGCCGGCATCGTGCGTTCCTGGCAGGCGGTGGAGCTGTTCGAAGAGATGACCGTGCGGGAGAACCTGCTGGTGGCCGCCGATCCCAAGTCGCCCTGGCGGTATCTCCTCGATCTGGTGCGACCGGGCGTGCAGCCTTCCACCACCGTGATCGAGGACGTAGTTCGCGACCTCGACCTCCACGAGCACCTGGACCGGCGACCGTCCGAGCTGCCCCAGGGCATCGCCCGCATGGTCGGCATCGCGCGAGCCATCGCCGCCGAACCCCGGGTGCTCCTGCTCGACGAACCTGCAGCCGGGCTCGACGCGACGGAGAGCGCCGAGCTCGGAGCCGAGATCCGCCGGCTGGCCCAGGGTCGGGGCATAGGGGTGCTCCTCGTCGAACACGACGTACCCATGCTCATGGCCGTCTGCGACCGTCTCGTGGCCATCGACTTCGGCCGCCGGATCGCCGCAGGAACACCCGACGAGGTCGGCAACGACCCCGCAGTCGTGGCCGCCTACCTCGGCGACATCGACGCACCCGTCGCGGAGCCGGCATGACCGCGCTAGTGGTTGCTCGAGGCCTAACCGCCGGGTACTCGGCGGTGCCGATCGTCCGAGACCTGGACCTCGAGGTCCAGCCCGGGGAAGTGGTGGCGCTCATCGGCGCCAACGGCGCCGGGAAGACGACGACCCTGAGCACGCTGTCCGGCGAGCTCCCACCGTTGGCCGGCGAGATCCTCTTCGACGGCCACCCACCGGCGGGACCCCTCCACGTACGGGCTCGCCGTGGGCTCGGGCTCGTCACCGAGGAGCGGTCCGTACTGATGCGCCTCACCGTGGCCCAGAACCTCGCAGTGGCTCGGTGCGACACCGCGAACGCCTACGCGCTGTTCCCCGAGCTGCAGGAGCACGCCCGTCGTCCCGTGGGATTGCTCTCCGGTGGCCAGCAGCAGATGCTGGCACTGGCCCGGGCGCTGGGGCGACGACCGACGCTCCTGTTGGCCGACGAGCTCTCGCTCGGACTTGCCCCGATCATCGTCGACCGGCTCCTTCGGACGATCCGGGCCGCCGCCGACGACGGGCTCGGCGTGCTGCTCGTCGAGCAGCACGTCCACAAGGCGCTCCGGATCGCCGACCGCGCCTACGTGATGCAGCGGGGCCGCATCGTCCTCCACGGCACGGCCGCCGACCTGCGAGAGCAGCTCGGTGAGATCCAGTCCACCTACCTGACGTCCCACCGGGGAGCATGACCCCGCCCGGGCTCCCGGCCCCCTCGGTCTCAGCCCCGGGCGGCTGACCTTCGGGAAGCCCCCCGGTCATGCCGGGCTCGAACAGTTCAAGCCAACCCAAACGTCGCCTCGGCGAATCGCATCGGCCCCGCTGCATGTGGCGGCCTCGTCGTGGCGCGCACTGCGTTGACCGTTGCGTCCAGCGCTCGAGCGGCGGGGGAAATACCGCGGACAACCACGACGCGTTCCCACGCGTCCTCCATCGCGGTGAAGTGCGGCCCACCTGGGCTTACGCGTGGACTCGATTCGTGAGCGCCCCGTAGGGGCGGTCGTCTACCGCGTGTTCCTCCGGGTTCCGACCATCGGAACCTCTTGATGATGGAGGACACCTCATGAACGGATACATCGCCCAACGGCGCAGCCGGTTCTACGTCGTGATCTACGAAGGCCGCGACCCAGTGACCGGCAAGGAACAGCGGCGCTGGCACCCGGCGGGCACCAACCGCGCCGAAGCCGAGCGTCTGATGAGGAAGCTTGCGGCGAAGGAGACCCGCCGGGTCGAGGCCGTGCGGTCGTTGACCTTCGGCGCCTACCTGACCAGCCAGTGGCTCCCGGCCAAGAAGCTGTACCTCGCGACGAGCACGTACCGGGGCTACGAACGCAACGTCACGCGCCACATCCTCCCGGCGCTCGGGCGGACCGGACTCCGGCGGCTGCGGTATCAGCAAATCGAGTCCCTGTACGACTCGCTCCTCCATCCCGCCACCGGGAAGGGCCTCGCCCCCAAGACCGTGTACGAGATCCATCTGCTCATCCGCAATGCCCTCGCCGACGCGCATCGCCGTGGGCTCGTCACCCGCAACGTGGCCCTGGTCGCCCGGGCCCCGAAGCAGCGAGCGCTGCAGAAGATTGAAGGCCAGGCCTGGACCGACGAGCAGCTCCGCGTGTTCCTGCGGACCGCCGCCGGGCATCGGTTCTTCCCGATCCTGTGGCTCACCGCCATGACCGGCATGCGCCGCAACGAAGTCCTCGGCCTCAAATGGCCCGACATCGACACCAAGAAGCGCCGCCTCTCCCTCAACCGTGGGCTCGTCGCCGTCGGCTACGAACTGCACCAGACCCGCGGCAAGACCCGCAACGCCCGACGCAGCATCGACCTCGACGACACCACCATCGCCGTGCTCGAAGGATGGCGGACCTTCCAGGCCGCCGAGTTCGCAGCCGTCGGCATCACAAACGACGGCGGCTGGGTGTTCACCGACGGCGACGGCAACCCCATCCACCCCCACGCGTTGTACCAGTCGTTCCGGCGCATCGTCGCCAACGCCGACATCCCACCCCTGCGGTTCCACGACCTGAGGCACACGCACGGGAGCCTGCTCATCAAGGAAGGCGTACCCGTGAAGGTCGTGTCCGAACGGCTCGGGCACGCCCACATCGCCCACACCATCCAGACCTACCAGCACCTCCTGCCCGGCATGAGCGCAGACGCCGCCCGCACGATCGAACGCCTCACCGGACCAGTTCCCACGACCGATCCCGACACGGTGGAACGTCGTAGGAACAACCGGAGGAACACCGCCTGACCCGGAGGAACGGCCCCGTCAACGACATCGGCCCAGGTCGCTGACCTGGGCCGATGCACGGAAGTTGGTGGCGGGGGCAGGATTTGAACCTGCGACCTTCGGGTTATGAGCCGATGGTCGGGGTTCCATTACATCCAATCCCGTACCAAGTAGTACCGCTGAGCAGGACTTTCTTGAATATGGGATACCAACGTATCCCCATTCATACCACGGAATACCAGCCCGTGGAGTAGAAAAGGGAGTAGAAGATTGATGGCTGCGCAGCACCCCCATCTGGCGCCGCCATCCGTCAGTCGCCATGGGTCGTTCGGCGGCGCCAGCTCCCACGCGCACGCGGGGTGTGGCCGGGGTGAGGTGACCTTCGGGTTGACGCGCCGTTGCGGTCAGGCCGC
>DATCYH010000449.1:0-7790 GCA_036570405.1 Nocardioides sp. | reverse complement strand
ATCTCCGGTGGCGCCACGGTCGGTGCGGTGAGCGTGATCGTGCTGGGCATCTCGTTTGCCGGCGTAGTCGGATCCGCCGCCGTCGGTGGCGCTGCGTTCATCGGTGCGCTCGTGGCGCTCCTGCTGGTGCTCGGGCTGGCCAGGGGGCGCTCCGGAGCCCTGCCTCCGGCCCGCACGGTGCTGGCTGGCGTCGCGATAGGGCAGATCTGCGCCGCCTACACCTCGTTCCTGGTGATCGTCACCGGGGACCGCGACGCGGCCCGTCGGGTGCTCGACTGGACGCTCGGCTCGGTGGCCGGGGTGCGCTGGGACGGCGCGGTGTTCCTCGTCGTTCTCGCAGTCCTCGCGACGCTGCTGGCCGGGACGCGGTCGCACCAGCTCGACGCGTTCGCCTTCGGGGAGGTGTCGGCAAAGGCACTGGGCGTCGACGTGACGAGGCTGCGGTGGACTCTCCTCGTCGGCACCGCGCTGGTCACCGCCGGCCTGGTGGCGTTCGCCGGAGCCATCGGGTTCGTGGGATTGGTGGTGCCGCACATGGTCCGGATCCTTACCGGCCCCGGGCACGCCTTCCTGCTTCCGATGTCGGCGTTCGGGGGCGCGATCCTGCTGGTCTGGGCCGATCTGATTGCCCGGTCCGCCTTCGACGGGCGCGAGATCCCGGTCGGCGTCGTCACGGGAGTGATCGGAGCGCCCTTCTTCGCGTTCCTGCTGCGGCGCCACCGGGAGTCGTCGTGACCGGGCAGGAGGAGCACCGCATGCGGATCGACGTCGAGTCGGTCGGCTGGCAGGTCAACGGCCGCACCATCATCGAGGACATCGACCTGCTCTGCGAGCCGGGCACCTTCACGGGACTGCTCGGCCCCAACGGCTCGGGCAAGACCACCCTGCTGCACGTGATGGCCGGTCTGCGCCGGCCCAGCCGGGGCAGGGTCCTGGCCGACGGTCATGACCTGCACCGGATGTCGGGAGGCGACCGGGCCCGGGCAGTGGCGCTGGTCGAGCAGGACGCCAGCACCAACCTCGACCTCACCGTGCGCGACGTCGTCGGCCTGGGGCGGATCCCGCACCGGGGCCGATGGGCGGGCGTGCCGGACGACCCGGACGCGATCGAGGTCGCGATGCGGCTCGCCAGGGTCTCCGACCTCGCCGAGCGCCGGTGGCCCACGCTCTCCGGTGGTGAGCGGCAGCGGACCCAGCTGGCACGCGCTGTGGCGCAACGACCCGCCGTACTCCTCCTCGACGAACCGACCAACCACCTCGACCTCGGTCACCAGCTCGACTTCCTCACCCGGGTCCGCGAGCTCGGGCTGACCACGGTGGCGGCCCTGCACGACCTCGAGCTGGCGCTCGGATTCTGCGACCGGCTGGTCGTGCTCGACCGAGGTCGTGTGGTCGCCGCAGGCACCGTTGACGAGGACGTGCTGACTCCCGAGCTCCTCGCTCGCGTCTATGGGGTGGATGCCTCCGTCGAGAAGCACCCGGTCACCGGCCGGCCACACCTGCACTGGAACGGACCGATCGCAGGGACGGTGCCCGCATGAGTCACGTCGTACTGGTCGGGATGTCCGTGCGGGAGGTCGAGGCAGGGGAGCGGCTCCGGCGCGTCGCCGACTGCACAGATTCCGCCAGCGTTGCCTTCCTGCAGATGGGCGACCCGTCCCTGCACTCGGAGCTCTCCCGGCTGGCCGATGCCGGCCACCGCGAGATCACCCTGGTCGGGGTCAGCCTGGGCACGATGGCGCCCGCCACCTCATGGCTGCGCCGCATCGCCAGCCACTGGTGGCGCGAGCAGGCCGCAGCCACTCGTCCGACCGTCTCCGTGGCCACCGCGATGATGCGCACCGACCTCGACCTCGAGCTGGTCCTCGACGTGACCCGGCCGATCACCGGCACGGAGGCACCCCTCGCCTCCGCGGCCTGGGAGCAGGTGCCCGGTCACCGCCACCAGGTCCTCGTCTGCCGCGGACCACGCTGCACCGCGCTCGGGTCGGACACGACCGCCGAGGCACTGACTCGCGAGCTGGTCCGGCTCGAGCAGGGCGACGACGACGTGCTGGTCACCCAGACCGGCTGCCAGTTCCCCTGCAACCACGCCCCCGTCGTCTCGGTCCAGCCCGACGACGTCTGGTATGGCCAAGTCACCCCCGAGGTGGTGCGCCGCATCGCCGGCAGTCACCTCGTCGACCATCGGCCGCTCGACTCCCACCGGCTCGCAAGAAGCAGCAACCAGTTCACCGACCACGATCTCGCCCAGGACCTCGACACCCAGGACCTCGACACCCAGGAGATGGCCCATGACTGACCAGTCCGGCACCGTTCGCATCGCACTGCTCTCGACTTCCGACACCGACCTGCTCTCCGCCCGCTCGGCCGAGGCCGACTATGCCCTGGGCAACCCGTCCCGGCTCGACGTCGAGGAGGACCTGCCCCGCCTGCTCGAGGGCGCGGACCTGGTGGTGGTTCGCATCCTCGGCAGCGTCCGCTCCTGGCAGGACGGGATCGACGCGGTGCTCGCCGCCGGCGTCCCCGTCGTCGTGCTCGGCGGGGAGCAGACCCCCGACGCGGAGCTGATGAGTCACTCCACCGTGCCCGTCGGGACGGCCGCCGAGGCGCACGCCTATCTGGCCCAGGGCGGTCCGGTCAACCTGAGCAGCCTGCACGCGTTCCTCTCCGACACCGTGCTGCTGACCGGTGTCGGCTTCGAGCCGCCGTACGTCGTGCCGGAGTGGGGCTGGGCGGAGCGGGCCTCTGCTGCGCAACCGACCGGCGACCGGTCGATCGGGGACCGGCCCAGGGCCAGGGTCGGCGTGCTCTACTACCGCGCCCACGAGGCCAGCGGCAACGCCGGCTTCGCCCACGACCTTGCCGACGCGATCGACGCGACCGGCGAGGCGGTCGGCCTGCCGATCTTCTCCTCGTCCCTGCGCACCGCACCCGATGAGCTGTACGACGCCCTGGGCTCGCTCGATGCGCTGGTCGTCACCGTCCTCGCGGCCGGGGGCACCAAGCCCGGGACCGCGAGCGCCGGCGAGGACGACGAGGCCTGGGACGTGGAGCGGATCAAGGCCCTCGACATCCCAGTCCTGCAAGGGCTCTGCCTGACCTCGAGCCGCGCGGAGTGGGAGGAGAGCGACGATGGCGTCACCCCGCTCGACTCCGCCAACCAGATCGCGATCCCCGAGTTCGACGGGCGCATCATCACCGCTCCGTTCTCCTTCAAGGAGATCGACCCCGAGGACCCCGCCGGCCTTCCCCGCTATGTCTCCGACGAGGAGCGCTGCCGCCGGGTCGCAGGCATTGCGGTCAACCACGCCCGGCTGCGCCACATCGCGCCGGCGGACCGGAAGATCGCGGTGATGCTCTCGGCCTACCCGACCAAGCACTCCCGCATCGGCAACGCCGTCGGCCTGGACACCCCGGTCTCCGCGATCCGGTTGCTGCGCCGGATGCGCGACGCCGGCTATGACCTCGGCGAGCCCGGGGGAGAGGTCACCAGGTTCCTCGACCTCGACGACGACACCGAGGCTGGCAACGGCCTGATCCACGCCCTCATCGCCGCCGGCGGACAGGACGAGGAGTGGCTGACGGCTGCCCAGCTCAGCGAGAGCCACGTGCGCATCTCGACGCCGGACTATGAGCGATGGACGGCCGACCTGCCCGGGCAGCTGCGTGACGAGATCGTCGAGGCGTGGGGCGCGGCGCCGGGCGAGCTCTTCGTCAACGCCGAGGGCGAGATCGTCCTGGCCACGCTGCGGGCGGGCAACCTCGTGGTGATGATCCAGCCGCCACGCGGATTCGGTGAGAACCCGGTCGCGATCTATCACGACCCGGAGTTGGCGCCGAGTCACCACTACCTCGCCGCCTATCGCTGGCTCCAGGCACCGCAGGAGCAGAACGGCTTCGGTGCCCACGCCGTCGTACACCTCGGCAAGCACGGGTCGATGGAGTGGCTGCCCGGCAAGAACGCCGCCCTCGCCGCCACCTGCGCCACCGACGCGGTGATCGGCAACCTGCCGCTGATCTATCCGTTCCTGATCAACGACCCGGGTGAAGGGGCCCAGGCCAAGCGGCGCGCACACGCCACGATCGTCGATCACCTGATCCCGCCGATGGCCCGCGCGGAGTCCTACGGCGACATCGCCAAGCTGGAGCAGCTGCTCGACGAATACGCCAACATCGCCGCGATGGATCCGCCCAAGCTGCCGATGATCCGGGCCCAGATCTGGACCCTCATGCAGTCGGCCCAGATGCACAAGGACCTCGGCCTCGAGACCCAGCCCGGGGACGAGCAGTTCGACGACTTCATCATGCACGTCGACGGGTGGCTGTGTGAGGTCAAGGACGCCCAGATCCGCGACGGGCTGCACATCCTCGGCCAGGCACCCGCCGGCGAGGCGAGGGTCAACCTGGTCCTCGCCATCCTCCGGGCGACCCAGATCTGGGGCGGCCAGCAGGCGTCGTTGCCGGGCCTGCGCAACGCGCTGGGCCTCAAGGAGGACGCGCCCGCGACCGAGGTCGACGCCATCGAGAGCCGTGCGAAGGCGCTCGTGCAGGAGATGGAGAACGCCGGCTGGGACACTGCCGCGGTGCCGCAGGTGCTGGCCGAGTTGGAGCCGGATGCGTCGTCCGACCTGACCGCGATCCTCGAGTTCGCGGCGACCCAGGTCGTGCCCCGCCTGGCCGGGACCACCGACGAGCTCGACGCGGTGCTCCACGCCCTCGATGGCGGCTTCATCCCGGCGGGGCCGAGTGGCTCCCCGCTGCGTGGACTGGTCAACGTGCTCCCGACCGGCCGCAACTTCTACACCGTCGACCCCCGCGCGGTGCCCTCCCGGCTGGCCTGGGAGACCGGTGTCTCCATGGCGGAGTCGCTGGTCCAGCGCCATGTCGCCGAGACCGGCGACCACCCGCGGTCGGTGGGCCTGTCGGTCTGGGGGACCAGCGCCATGCGCACCTCCGGGGACGACATCGCCGAGGTGCTGGCGCTGATCGGCATCCGCCCCGAGTGGGACCCGGCCTCCCGTCGGGTCAACGGGTTGAGCGTGATCGGGCTGGAGGAGCTCGGCCGCCCGCGCATCGATGTCACCGTCCGGATCTCCGGCTTCTTCCGGGACGCCTTCCCGCACGTCATCGCGATGATGGACGATGCCATCCGCATGGCTGCCGAGCTCGACGAGCCCGAGGACCAGAACTTCGTCAGGGCCCATGCCCGGGCGGACCTGGCCGAGCACGGCGACGCCCGCCGCTCGACGACGCGCATCTTCGGCTCCCGGCCCGGTGCCTATGGTGCCGGCATCCTGCAGGTGATCGAGTCGGGCAACTGGCGCGACGACAAGGACCTGGCCGAGGTCTACACGGCCTGGGGCGGCTTCGCCTATGGCCGGGACCTGGACGGCGTCGCGGCCAGCGAGGACATGGAGTCCAACTACCGGCGCATCACCGTCGCGGCCAAGAACATCGACACCCGCGAGCACGACATCGCCGACTCGGACGACTACTTCCAGTACCACGGCGGGATGATCGCCACCGTCCGAGCGCTGACCGGCCGGGCACCTCGGGCGTACGTCGGCGATTCGACCACCCCGGACGCCGTGCGCACCCGGACCCTCGCAGAGGAGACTGCTCGGGTCTTCCGGGCCCGGGTGGTCAATCCACGCTGGATCGGCGCCATGCAACGGCACGGCTACAAGGGAGCCTTCGAGCTCGCCGCGACCGTCGACTACCTCTTCGGGTTCGACGCCACTGCCGGTGTCGTCCATGACTGGATGTACGAGAAGCTGGCGCAGGAATATGTCCTGGACGAGACCAACCAGGAGTTCATGAAGGACGCCAACCCCTGGGCGTTGCGCAGCGTCATCGAGCGACTGCACGAGGCCGCCGAGCGAGAGCTGTGGGAGGAACCGGACCCCGAGGTCATCGCCGCCATGCAGCAGGTCTACCTCGAGCTCGAGGGCGACATCGAGGACAGGCAATGACACCCGGTTCAACTGGGGACGCCCGGTGACCCGGCGGATCAGGATCATCGGTATCGGCTCGGGCCACCCCGACCAGATCACCCTGGAGGCGGCCGCTGCACTCGCGTCGGTCGACTTCGTGATCGCGGCAGCCAAGTCGCCCGACGACCCCCTGCTCGCGGCCCGGCGCGAACTCTGCCGGCGCCACGGAGATCCCGAGGTCATCGCGGTCCCCGATCCGGAGCGTGATCGCAAGGACCCGGCGGACTACACCGGTGCAGTGGCGCACTGGCACGACGCGCGCGCGGCGGCGTACGAGCGGGTCCTCATCGACCGTGACGGGGACGCGGCGTTCCTGGTGTGGGGTGACCCGATGCTCTACGACTCGACGATCCGAGTCGTGGAGCGGATCCACGAACGCGGCAACGTGGCCTTCGAGTGGGACGTGCTGCCGGGGATCTCGAGCCTGCAGGTGCTGGCCGCCCGGCACCGGATCGTGCTCCACGAAGTCGGCCGGCCGACGGTGATCACCACGGGTCGCCGACTCCGTGAGGCGATTGCCGACGGCGCGCAGAACATCGCAGTGATGCTCGATGCGCGCTTGGCCTGCGCCGACCTCGCCGAACCCACGCAGTGGCACCTGTGGTGGGGCGCGAACCTCGCGACACCGGCGGAGGTCCTGGTCGCCGGATCCTTGGACTCCGTGCTTCCGCGGGTACGCCGGGAGCGAGAGGTCGCCAGGACGGCGTCGGGCTGGGTGATGGACACCTACCTGTTGCGTCGGGGCGGATCTTGACGTTGCTCCCGGCGGTGGACAGGGCTCGACGAGTCGACTAGACAAGGATCCTCAGTGTGACCCGGACCACTCTCGCAGTGGGCGGTCTCGGGCCCTTTCGGGAGGGAGATCACGAATGGAACCGGGACTCCGGAGGCGGTTGGCCGCAGCTGTCGCGTGCCTGACGATGACGGCCGGACTCTCCGGCTGCTTCCTCAACGATCCGAACGACGCGGAGAGTGGCCTGGGCGGCAACGCTTTCGCCGCAGGTGGCACCCAGGACGGTGACGGCAAGGTACAGATCATGGGCACCTTCGGCGGCCCCGAGCAGAAGGCGCTGCTGGCCTCGCTCGAGGACTTCGAGAAGGAGTCCGGGATCGAGATCGACTATGTCTCGGAGAAGGACCTGCCAACCGTCATCAAGCAGAAGGCCAAGGCAGGCGACACTCCCGACATCGCGCTCTTCCCGCAACCCGGCGGGCTGCTCGAGCTGGCCGATGAGGGCCACATCCAACCGATCGACACCTACCTGGACTACGACGCGCTCGAGAAGAGCCTGGTCCCGGGATTCCTCGAGGCAGCACGGCTCAACGGCCGGGTCTATGGCGCGCCGATGAAGATGGCCGTCAAGAGCCTCGTCTTCTATCCGAAGAAGGCCTATGAGAAAGCCGGCTATGACACCGCGCCGAAGAGCTTGGAGGAGATGCGCCGGATCGCCGGGCAGATGAGGGCGGACGGCACTGCCCCCTGGTGCATGGGCTGGAACGACGCGCAGAACACCGGTTGGGTCGGCACCGACTGGATCGAGGAGTTCGTGCTGCGTGAGGCCGGACCCGACGTCTACGACGAGTGGGTCGACCACGACATCGCCTTCGACGACCCGCAGATCATCAAGGCCTTCGACGCCTTCAAGAGGACGGTGCTGGCGGACGGTCAGACCTACGGCGGGACCAGAACGATCCTCAACACCAACTTCGGTGAGTCGATCACCCCGGAGTTCTCCTCGCCGCCCAAGTGCTTCTGGCACAGGCAGGGCGACTTCATCCTCTCGTTCCTGCCCA
>DATCYH010000448.1:0-5398 GCA_036570405.1 Nocardioides sp. | reverse complement strand
CGGTGGAGAGCCGCACGTTGCCGGTGTTGATGTGCGTCTCCACGTCGGTGAACCCCGCGGACTCGACCGCAGAGCGGGGGTCGTCCTTGGGGAACTTGCGCTTTGCCCCGAGGTTGATGGCACGCAGGAAGGCGACGTACGACGGCATGCGGCCATCCTGCCGCATGCCGTCGGTTCGGTCAGAGCGAATTTCGGAGCAGCTGTCAGGGCAGCAGGAACGAGGCGCGCCATGCCTTGCGGTTGTGGCCGCCGCCGACCATTCCCTGCTCCGCCAGGTAGGGCATGACCTTCTCCCCCATCCACGCGATCGTCGCGCGGTAGTTCTCGTTGCCGAGCGCCGCTCGACGCCCTTGCGCCGGGTCGATGCCGACGGACTTGTAGACGTCGGGGTGGACCAGCGAGCGCATCATCACGAAGGCGCCCTGGGCGGTCAGAGTCTGCGCGATGAGCCGCTCGGCACGCGACATCTTCGCGACGGCGAGCTCGAGCTCGGTCCTGGCGAACGTCACGTGGCGGGCCTCCTCGAGCACGTGAATGCGGGAGACCATCCGGGTCAACGGCTGGATGTCGTCACGCTTCATCATGTCGCGCTGCCACCGGTCGACGGGCTCCTCGCCGATCAGGATCGAGGCATAGGCAGCAGCCCCGTGGGCGATGTGGGGATAGAGCTTCCCGAGGCGCCCGACCAGGTTGCGCGGGCCGTAGGCGGGGATTCCCATCCGGCCGATCGCCTTGCCGAACATCAGCGAGTGCCGGCACTCGTCCGCGATCTCGGTCAGTGCGTAGTGCGTGCGCGGCGAGCGAGGGTCCTGGGTGTAGACGTCGCGCAGCAGGATCTGCATCAGGATGATCTCGAACCACAGCCCGACGCTCGCGATGGAGGCGACCTCGTGCTTGGAGAGCTCGATCTGCTGTTCGCGACTGAGCCCGTCCCACAACTTCGTGCCATAGAGCGACATCCGCTCGGGCTGCATGAAGAACTTGTCCGGCTCGGGGGGCGCGTCCCAGTCAATGTCGATCTCGGGGTCGTAGGAGTGTCGCGCGGAGGACGCCAAGAGGCGCTCGGCAACGGCGTGCGACTCGACGGTGTTCCCGCTCGAGTGCCCTGTTCGGTGCTTGGTGACGGTCACGGAAAAGACTGCCCTTCACTAACTGTTACTTTGAGTAACGGATAACGCTAGGATGGCTCACATGACACGCAAGGTCAAGACTCCCGACGGCCGCGCCTCACGATGGGACGACCACCGCGAGCAGCGTCGTACCCAGCTGGTAGACGCGGCGATCATCGCCATCGACCGGCTCGGCCACCAGGCCGGAATCGCCGACATCGCGGCCGAGGCGGGGGTGAGCAAGCCGGTCCTCTATCGCTACTTCGCCGACAAGTCCGAGCTGCACGCGGCCGTGGGCGCACGGATGGCCGAGGAGACGATGGCCCAAGTCATCGGCCCGCTGATGACGGCAGCGCCGATCCGCGAGCGGGTCGGCGCCGCGGTCGACGGATATCTCGAGGCCATCTCCGAGCACCCGCAGGTCTTCCTGCTCGTCGTCCAGCACCGCACCGAGGGCGACGCCCTCTCCGACGGGAAGGCGCAGTTCGCCACCACCTTCGCGCGGGTGATCGGCGACGGACTGCGCCAGCTGGGCGTGGACTCCGCCGGCGCCGAGCCCTGGGCACACGGCCTGGTCGGGCTGGGACTGTCGGTCGGCGAGTGGTGGCTGATCCGGGAGACCATGTCGCGCGCCGCCGCCGGGCGCTATCTGACCGAGTTCATCTGGCACGCCTTCGAGGGGATCTGCCAGGAGTACGGCGTACCCCTCACCGCACTGGACCAGCCAACTGAAGCCCCTACCCCGATCCGCAAGGAGCGCAAGCGATGACTGCACCCGAAGAGGCCCTGCGTGTGGACCCGGACGACTACACCGGTCCAGCAACCGTGGCCGGAGTGCCGGTGCAGGTGAACCTGCACAGCTGGTTCGAGCCGATCGACGGCCACGTCCACTGGATCGGGCGGATTGCGACCAACGACGCCCTGGCCGAGGCCTGCTCGGCCGGCAAGCCGGCGCAGATCGTCGTCGGCGACGCCTCGGCGGAGGGCCGGCTGAGCGATGTCGACCCGTGGGGTCGGTTCCGGATCAGCGGCATCGGCGCGCCACCCATCCCGACGTCATGACGGAGCCCGGGCCACCCTTGGTCAGGGTGGCCCGGTCACCGATCAGCTGCGTGCGCGCGCCTCGTAGGCCGCACGTGCGGCGGGGTCGGCATCGGCAAGGACGCTGTCGGCCTTCAGGGCGTGGGTGACGATCTCCTGGAAGCGACGCGGCATGACCTGGGTCAACTTGGTCAGCCCCTGGCTCCATCGCGGGACCCAGAGCTCGGCCTTGGGCCGGCGCAGGGTCGCCTCGATCACCCGGGCCACGTCGTCGGCCGACACCGGCTTCACCCCACGGGCGGCGGGGACACCGCTCGCGAGCTCGGTCATCACCACCGTGGGCAGCACGACGGACACGTCGATGCCCAGGGGCGCGAGCTCTGAGCGGGTGGCCTCGCTGAAGCCGACCGCGGCGAACTTCGAGGCGGTGTACGTCGCACCGTCGGCCAGCGCGACGCGGCCCACCGCGGAGGCCACGTTGACGATGTGGCCGCGCCCGCGCTCGGCCATCCCCGGGGCCAGGGCCTTCGTGCCGTGGATGATGCCGTGCAGGTTCACGTCGACGATCGAGCGCGAGAGCTCCTCGGACTCCTTGAGCACCGAGCCGAGCGGCATGATGCCGGCATTGTTGACGAGCACGTCGATCGGCCCGGCAGCGGCGGTCTCCTCGAGGAAGCTGTTCCAGGACTCGGCCGAGGTGACGTCGAGGCCAGCGGCCACGACACCGTGGCCGATCTCGGCGGCCGTCTGACGAACGAGGTCCTGGTCGCGGTCACCGATGATCACCTTCGCACCCTGGCGCGCGAGACGTTCGGCAGTCGCCCGGCCGATCCCGCGGGCACCGCCGGTGATCGCGACGGTCATGTTGGCGATGTCTCGCTGGGTCCTGATGCTCATGCTCGTGCTCCTGTCGGGGCGGCTCGTTCGAGTCGCGCCAGATTGATGGGTTGTCCGTCCTTGGGGAACGGGAGGGAGTGGTAGTTCATCGGGGCGACGTACCCCTTGTCGACGTTCCAGTCGAAGCGCCGCAGCAGCTGGTGGACGATCGTCTTGACCTCGAGCCCGGCGAAGTGCAGGCCGAGGCACTTGTGCACCCCGCCGCCGAAGGGCTCCCACGCGTGCCGGTGGCGCAGGTCCTCACGACGCGGGTCGGCGAAGCGGTCGGGGTCGAAGCGCTCGGGCTCGTCCCAATATTCGGCCATGTGGTGCTGGTGGTGCACCATCACCGCGGTCAGCCTCCCGGCCGGGATTCGGTGGCCCATCACCTCCACCTCGGCGACGGTCTTGCGAGCCAGGACCGGAACCGGGGGCACCATCCGCAACGACTCCTTCATCACCAGGTCGAGGCTCTCGAGTCCTTGCAGCTCGTCGATGCTGGGGAACTCCGGCAGCTCCATCGACTCCTGCCGGCAGCGTTCCTGCCACTGCGGGGACTGGCCGAGGTGCTGCAGGATCGTGGAGACGGTGATCGTGGTGGTGTCGTGCGCGGCCATCAACAGGAAGATCATGTGGTTGATGACCTCCGCGTCGGTGAACCCGGTGCCGTCGTCGTCGACGAGGCTGCACAGTGCGGAGAAGAGGTCGTCTCCCGGCTGCGCGCGTCGCAACGGCAGGTGCTTGCCGAGGAACTCCTCGAGCACCGCTCGTCCTGCCGTGGCCCTGCCCCATCGCGTGCCCGGCAGCGGGGCACGCACGATGCCCATCGCGGCCTGCACGCAGGCGATGAAGGCGTCATTGACCTCCTGCATGCCCTTGTCGTCGGTCAGCTCGTGGCCACCCATGAAGATGTCGGTGGCGATGTCCAGGGTCAGCGACTTCAGCGCCGGGTAGGCCCGGAACCCCGTGCCCGGGCGCCATTCGGTCAAGCCGGTGGCCACTGCCGGGCCGAGCGCACCGAGGTAGCCCTCCAGGCGCTGGCGGGTGAACGCCTGCTGCAGCACTCGGCGGTGGCGGTGGTGCTCTGCGAAGTCGAGCAGCATCAGGCCGCCGTGGAAGAAGGGGCCCACCAGCCGTCCCCAGCCGGGCTCGCTGGCGAAGGCCTTCTCCGGGTTGCGCAGCGCGGCCGAGGTCGCGTCGGGACCGAGGAGCACCGTCCACCGCTGGCCGATGAAGTCCATCTCCGAGACCGGACCGAAGCGGGCGTAGTGCTCACTCATCATCCGTTGTGGGTCCCTGAGGTAGTCCAAGGTGCCACCCAGGTAGGGAATCCCACGACGGCGAGGGGTTGATTCGACCATGACGCCTCCATCTGACAGAACGTCCTGTCAGTTTGGCCGTGACCGTCACCACTGTCAAGATGTTGTTCGTGGCCACATCGAGCGAGTCCCGGCGCAGTTATGGCGGCATGACCAGCGAGGAGCGCTCCTCGGCCCGCCGCGAACGCCTGGTCGCCGCCACCATCGAGGTGCTCGCGACCCGCGGCGAGACGGCGACGACGATGACGGCCATCTGCGCCGAGGCCTCGTTGACCGAGCGCTACTTCTATGAGAGCTTCCGCAACCGCGACGAAGCGCTGATGGCCGCCTTGGACCAGGTGTGCAACGAGATCGCAGCGGCCGCCCTGGCAGCGGTCGAGCAGACCGACGGCGACCCCGGCGTACGATCGCGCGCGGCGATCCGGGCCTTCGTCGACCTCGTCGTCGCCGACCCCGCACGCGGCCGGGTCGCGGTCATCGAGTCGACGAGCACGCCCGCGCTACGCGCACGGCGCCACGAGCTGGTGGACTGGTTCGCCGAACTGGTCGCCCAGGAAGCAGCCACGCTGTACGGCGAGGACGCCTGGCCGCGGGAGCGCGCCAAGCTGCACGGCATCGTCTTCGTGGCCGGCTTTGCTGAGCTGCTGGCAGGCTGGCTCGGCTCGGAGATCCGCCTCGACTCCGACCAGCTGGTGGACCTGGTCGGCGAGCTGATCGAGACGTTGAGCCGGCGCCCCTGATCAACCTGCCGATCTCTCCGGTCACCTTGAGGTCGCCGTGGCACACGCGATCAAGGCTGTGGATAACTACTGCACGGATCGGGCGGTGAACCTAGCGTTGTCGCCATGAACCAGATCTCGGCTGGCGACACCTATGGCTCCCACCCACCCCCGCCACAGCAGGGGCAACAGCGCTGGCCACCTCCGACCCCGGGCCCGGTCCCGGGACCGAACCTGACGCCCTATGACCGCCGACGACTGGCCACGATGGAGCAGCGCCTTGCGGGCCATCTCATCGACATCGCCGTGCCCGTCACCGTCGGGATCATCCTGT
>DATCYH010000447.1:0-4559 GCA_036570405.1 Nocardioides sp. | reverse complement strand
TCGTCGAGCCCATCGACTGCAGTCACGAGGGCCACGACGCTTTGCGTGATCTCCGCGTCGGACAGGCTCTGCTCCTCGACGGGCTCGTCGTCGGCACCGGTCTTGTGAGGGCATTTCCGCAGCATGCTGCGGATCTTCTTTGCCGTCGCAGACCCGTCTGCCGGACCCGATGTGGAGAACACGGGCAGGGTGCACGCGCCAGCCTGTCCGATCGCGGAGCACTTCAGGGTGCCGAAGATGTGCCCGCTGCTCGGTCGGAAGTGCCATCCCGCCTTCGCCGCATCCTTGAGCGCGGCCCGCGCCTCCGGTCGACCGTGGCCGGGCCAGGGCTCAGTCGGGTCCAGATACGACACAACGTCCACCTTGCCACTCGACAAGTGGCGCCGAGCGGAACCTCCGCCTGTCGCCCCGGTGTTGCGCACCGGTTGTCGCCGAGGCACCGAGACATCTGGCACCGCTCACCTGCCCACGAGCTCCTCGAGTTGACTGAGGCCCGGGCCGCCTCGCAGGGAGGGCTCGGACGGCTCGCGCAGCGAACGGTCGAGGACACGTATCTGGCACACTTCGCTGTGCTGGAGTTTGAGCTTCACCAGTTGGGCTGGTTCTCCTTCGAGCAGTTGTGTCGGACCATCTGCCGTGAAATCTGGCAGCAGCCAGTCGAGGCCTACTCGCGCGGGCCCGATGGGGGACGCGATGGCGCCTTCTACGGGCCGTGGGAGGACGGTTCATCTCGTGTGCCATCGATCCTTCAGTGCAAGCACACGTCGAACGAATCAGCGCACCTGTCGCTGTCGGACGTCGCCGACGATGTCGAGAAGGCCAAGAACCACGCGAGCGCTGGGCGGTGTGACTTCTATGTGTTGATGACGAACTCTCGGCTTACGGGCACCTCGGCGGAGGCAATCGAGAACGCCTTCCGTCTTGCCGGAGTGAAGCAGGTGCGAATTCTCGGATACGAGGCGATCTGCGAGCTGCTGACCGAGCACAAGGCACTGCGAGCTCTCGTTCCTCGGCTCTACGGGCTAGGCGACCTAACGGAGATTCTCGACGATCGGGCGTACGAACAAGCCGAGGCCATTCTCGCGATGATGCACGATCAGTTGGCTCGCCTGGTTCCCGTCGAGGCCCACCGAACTGCTCACCGAGCCCTCCGAGAGCACCGCTTCGCGTTGCTGTTGGGAGAGGCAGGATCCGGGAAATCCTCGATTGCTGCCAGCCTCGCACTTGGTGCGATGGATCAGTACGGAGCCCGGCCGATCAAGATCGCCAGCATCGAAGACCTTCAGGATCGATGGAACCCGCGCGAACCGGATCAGTTCTTCTGGCTAGATGATGGATTCGGCGCAACGCAGTACGAGTCCACCACTTCGAATGCGTGGAACCAGACAACGAATTTGCTGGCGGCCGCGTTGCGCGGCGGCGCGCGATTCATCGTGACCTCAAGGGACTACGTCTATGCCGCGGCGAGGAGCGACTTGAAGTTGAGCGCGTTCCCTTTGCTGGACGAGGCAAGCGTCGTAATCCAGGTCCAGTCGTTCACCCGAGAGGAGCGTGAACAGATCCTCTACAACCACATGCGCCTTGGTCGCCAGGAGCCCTCGCTTCTGGGAGCGATACCGATCGCTCACCTCGAGGACGTGGCTCGGGACGCTCGCTTCCTGCCGGAACTAGCCCGGCGACTTGGCGATCCGCTCTTCACGCGGGGTGTCGAGTTTCGGAATCAGCAGAGCCTGTTGGGTTTCATTCGGCGGCCTACGCAGTTCCTGCTCGAGGTGCTCAACAACCTCGACGCCGCCTCACGAGCGGCCCTGGGACTTGTCCACCTCCGTGGTGGACGACTGCCGAGTCCCTATGTGGAGGCGCCTGGCGACGCTGATTTTCTAAGTCGCGTCGGCGTGACCCTTGCTAACGCCATCGCGGCGCTTCCGTCGCTTGATGGCAGTCTTCTGCGGCTGGTCTCTGTCGGTCAGGATCGCTGGTGGCAGTTCCATCACCCTTCGTTCACCGACGCCTACCAGCTCTGGCTGTCGGGCCACCCTGAGCTGCTCGCGGAATTCGTAGCGAGCGCTCAACTTGAGGAACTCGTCAGAACGGTCACGTGTGGTGATGTGGGCCTGGAGGGAGCGCTGGTCGTGCCCGGATCTATGTACGGGGCGGTTGCTGAGCGGCTGACCAGGTCGAAGCCGGCTGACGGGTGGCACTCGATTTCAGAGTGGAAGAAGCTGGCTTTCCCTTTCCTCGCACGACGGTGTGATGAGATCGCCCTTAGAACCATGGTTGATGCGATGCCTGACCTGGTGGAGATGGTCTTCGACGTCGGCTATCAGGTCACCGCTTTCTTCAACGAGCGTCACCTCGCAGCGACGCTGCTCAGACTGGAACTCGCCACCGAGGACGATCGCCGAGGGTTGGTGGCGACGTTGACCGAGTACGCAGCCGACGGTCTCGACGGCTCGTTCCTAGCGAATGAGGACTGGATGAGTTTCTTCCGTCCGTCAGAGCTTCACGAACTGGATCGGCGCGTCCTCGCCGAGATTGACGCGCTTGATGATCGAATCGCCGAAGACGTCCGCAACTCCGAGGGCGATCTCTCATACGCGGAGGAGTCGCTGACCGGATACGAGAGCCGCTACCCAGATCGGCCCGAGGTCGCAGCAGCGCGGCAGCGGCTCGAGCACCACGCAAACCCAGAGGTCGATGAAAGTGCAGCCGAGTGGAGGGACGAGGACGAGCAAGCGCCTCCTTCACAACCCCCCAGTCGCGAGCGCAGCATCTTTGACGACCTGGCTTCCTAGGCCCCCGCGCTCTCAGTAGAGCGGTCTGCCACTGGGCGGATATTTGGCTGGACGGAAGCGCAGGTGGCCGCACGTGCCGGGCCTGGCTGGACGCCGTTGATGACATTGCCACGGTTGGGGTCGCGCGTTCGCACACTTCTTCCGCCGAGGGCATCAGGAGCAGCAAACACGTATCCTCCTTCCACTGGCTTGGAGGTGGGACATGTCGGACACCCCGTGGGAGCTGATCCTCCAACAGGCGATGAACACCGAGTTCGACGTGGAGCAGGACGACTTCGCCGCGCTCGAGATCCGCCAGGACGGCGAGAGGAACTTCTTCTACTTCTACGACACCGTGGGCCGAGGCCTCGTCAAGGGGTTCGTTCTCAAACGCGCACCACGTGTCGAGACGATCTGCGATGTCATCCTCATTGAGAAGGACGGCCGCTTCACCCCACGTTTGACGTTCTGGAAGAAAGACACCACCAAGCGCAAGTTCAAGGCGGTCGATCCAAACGAGGACCTGAGAGTCGAAGACGGCCACATGCTCCTGATCAAGGCTCGTGTGGACCTCAGCGACTGCCACGACAACCTTTGGCGGCTTCTCGACTTCCTGAGCACCCATCGCGATATCGACGTCCCATCCGGCGGCTTCCGAGTGGCCGAGAGCGCAGACGCTGAGCTACTTGAGGTCTTCCAGGGACACGACAAGACGGCGGTGCTCTCGGCCGTCAAGGCCCACCTCGGCAGTGAGCTGACTGAGGCAGACGTCCAGATGCTCGTCGACCGAAGGTCCACCCTGGCGCACTTCGAGAAGCTCCTCGTCGATCCCAACTTCTTCGACTCCGAGATGAAGCGCCTAGACAAGCAGCCGGAAGGGCTTTGGCAGGCCTTCTTCGAGGAGAACACTTGGATCTTCGGCTACGGGCTAACCCTCGTGGCGTGCGAGACCCTCGTGGAAGGGAGGCTCGAGCAGATCACCACAGGGCGGAACGTCTTCACCGGTGCAGGCAAGCGAATCGACGCGCTGATGCGGACGCGAGGGTTCCTGCAGTCGCTCCTCTTCGCTGAGATCAAGCGGCACGACAAGCCTCTTCTGATGACGACCCCCTATAGACCTCCGGACGTCTACCAGGTCACCAGTGATCTCAACGGTGCCGTAGCGCAGGTCCAGAAGACCACCCACAAGGCGATCCGAGATCTCCACGATCTCGAGCGGATCCACAGCCCCGAGGGCGCATTCATGTTCGACGCAGCGACGGTCCACCCACGCCAGATCGTCGTCGCCGGAAATCTCGCGGACCTGAGCGATGACGGAGCGATCAACGTCGAGAAGATGACGAGCTTCGAGTTGTGGAGGCACACGCAGGCCGGCGTTGAGATCATCACCTACGACGAGCTCCTCGAACGGGCGAGGTTCATCGCCAGGGCGGAGGGATAGCCAGAGGCTGAGGGCCTGCACCGACGTCGCTTGAGATCCGACGTGTTGCTTCCGAAACCTGGGCCCGGCGGGCTGGGAGCGACACCCGGAGGGCTGGGGCGCCGACGGGATGGCATCTCGATCCGGCTCACCCCGGCGCACGCTCGTCGCCGTGGCCGAAGAATGACTTCGTCGCGACGTTCCCCGCGTCCCCGGCAGCCCGACGACAGGCTACGCGCCGCCGCCCATTCGGCGAGTCGCCTGTTGGCTGGGCGCTACTCGCCCCTGTGTCTGACCTAGCGTCATTCCGTGCCGGCACGGAAGGCGAAGTCACGGACAGCTCCTACTGACCAACCTCCTCCCCG
>DATCYH010000446.1:0-7160 GCA_036570405.1 Nocardioides sp. | reverse complement strand
TCCGCACGTGACGACCCGTCGCAAGCCCGACTCGAGGGCGAAGTGCAGCTCGACCGATCCGAAGGTGGGCCAGCGCGGTGCGCAGAACGTGCCCATCCCCTGAGCAATCAAAGCCGAGCTCTTGCATACTGACAGTGATACTGTCACGGTTGAGCTGTTACCCATGAAACCCCCTGAGGAGCCACCAGCAATGAGCACCACCCGCGAGATCTTCGACGCCGAGCACGAAGCCTTCCGCCAGAGCGCACGCACCTTCTTCGAGAAGGAGGTCGCCCCGCACCACGACCAGTGGGAGAAGGACGGCATCGTGCCGCGCGACCTGTGGCTCAAGGCTGGCGAGGCCGGTCTGCTCTGCTTCGACGTCGCCGAGGAGTTCGGCGGCCCGGGCGTCGACGACTTCCGCTACAACGTGATCCTCTCCGAGGAACAGACCCGTGCCGGCACCAGCGGACCCGGGTTCTCGGTGCACACCGACATCATCGTCCCCTACCTCTCCAGCCTGGCCAACGAGGAGCAGAAGAAGCGCTGGCTCCCCGGTTGCGTGACCGGCGAGTCGATCACCGCCATCGCGATGACCGAGCCGGGCGCAGGCAGCGACCTGCAGGGCATCCGCACCGCGGCGGTCGACAAGGGCGACCACTACGTCCTCAACGGCTCCAAGACGTTCATCTCCAACGGCATCAACGCCGACCTGGTCATCGTCGTCGCGCGCACCAACCCCGACGCCGGCCACCAGGGCATCAGCCTGCTCGTCGTCGAACGCGGGATGGAGGGATTCGAGCGCGGTCGCAACCTCGACAAGATCGGCCTGCACGCCCAGGACACCGCGGAGCTCTCCTTCAGCGACGTCATCGTGCCCAAGGAGAACCTGCTCGGCGAGGAGGGCTCCGGCTTCATCTCGCTGATGATGAACCTGCCCCAGGAGCGACTGATCATCGCCGCCCAGGCCGCTGCCGCCTGTGACTACATGGTGGAGATCTGCCTGGACTACGCCAAGACCCGTGAGGCGTTCGGCAAGCCGATCGGCAAGTTCCAGAACACCCGCTTCCTGATTGCCGAGATGGCCACCGAGGCTCGGATCACCCGCGTCTTCCTCGACGACTGCATCGCCAAGCACATCAAGGGCGAACTCGACGCCACCGGCGCCTCGATGGCGAAGTACTGGGCGACCGAGCTGCAGAACAAGCTGGTCAACCAGGCCGTCCAGCTCCACGGTGGCTACGGCTACATGATGGAGTACCCGGTCGCCAAGGCCTACCTGGACTCCCGCATCTCCACCATCTACGGCGGAACGACCGAGATCCAGAAGGAGATCATCGGTCGCTCGCTCGGTCTCTGACCCGACGACGAGGACCTGGACCACTGCCATGGACTTTGAGCTCCCCGAGACCGCGCTGGCGGTCCGCGACGGCGTCGCCGCCGTCGCGAAGAAGTACGACAACGCCTACTGGTCGAAGTGCGAGGAGGAACACCGCTTCCCCACCGAGGTCTTCACCGACCTCGCCGACGGAGGCTGGTTCGGCATCTCGGTGCCCGAGGAGTACGGCGGCGGCGGCCAGGGCCTCCTCGAGCTCGCGGTGGCCAACGAGACGCTGTGCGCCTCGGGCGGAACCGCGGGCACGTTCTTCTACATCACCACGCCGGGCTTCGGTGCGATGACGCTGACCCGTCACGGCACCGAGGAGCAGAAGCAGGAGATCCTGCCGGGCCTCGCCGCCGGTCGCACCCAGTTCTGCCTGGCGCTGACCGAGCCGGACGCCGGCTCCAACGCCATCGCGATCTCGACGGCGGCCCGACGCGACGGTGACGACTGGTTGATCAAGGGCCAGAAGATCTGGATCTCCAACGTGGAGAACGCCGACTGGATGGTTGCGGTCACCCGCACCATCCCGGCGGCCGACGCGAAGCCACGCACCAACGGCTTCACGCTCTTCCTCATCGACGTCAAGGAGGCCCTGGCCGCAGGGACCCTCTCCTACACGCCGATCCCGAAGATGGGCAGCAACATCCTCAAGTCCAGCCAGGTCTTCTTCGACGACGTGCGGGTCCCGGCGCGCAACGTCATCGGTGAGGTCGACGCCGGGTTCGGGGTGCTCTGGGACGTGCTCAACCCCGAGCGCATCTTGGCCGCGTCCGGCGGTGTCGGCTCGGCCGAGGCTGCGCTCGACGTGGCCGTCGCCTATGCCAAGGAACGAGAGGTCTTCGGCCGCCAGATCGGCGCGAACCAAGGGCTCCAGTTCCCGCTCGCCCAGATCAAGGCCAAGGCCGAGCTCGGTCGCCTGATGACCTACAAGGCGGCCTGGCTCTTCGACCAGGGCAAGCCGTGCGGCAACGAGGCCAACGTCGCCAAGCTGACCGGCGCCCAGGTGGCGTGGGAAGCAGCCGACCAGGCGTTCCAGACGCTGGGCGGGATGGCCTACTCCAAGGAATACCCGATCGAGCGGATGTTCCGTGACGCCCGGATCGGCAAGAACATCCCGGTCTCGGAACAGCTCGTGCTCGCCCACATCGGCACCCAGATGCTCGGACTGCCGAAGAGCTACTGACCCACCCAACCCCGCCCGATTCCTCGCACCCCAGGAGATGCAACCGCCATGACCGACGTGATCACCGCCCGCAACGCGATCGAGGAATCGATTGCCGGCCTCACCCTGGCCACCGCCCTGCAGAGGACCGCCGAGGCCTTCGGCGACCAGCCGGCCTACTCCGACAAGGTCGGCATCACCAGCGAGGACGGCTCCGGCTGGCGGACGATCACCTGGCGTGAGGTTCGCGAGGCGTCCCTCGACCTGGCCGCTGGCCTGGCCGAGCTGGGCGTCGAGCCCGGGGACACCGTGGCGCTGATGGCCTCGAGCCGGACCGAGCACGTGCTCGCCGACCTCGCGGCCGTGCATGCCGGCGCGACACCGATGTCGATCTATGCGACCCTCTCCCCCACCCAGATCGAGTACGTCGTGGGCCACGCCGACCCGGCCGTGGTGGTGCTCGAGGGCACCGACCAGCTCGCCCGCTGGGAGAGCGTGCTCGCCGGCGGCAGGCACAACATCAAGAAGGTCATCGTCATCGACGACGCGGCCACCCCCGAGAGTGAGCTGTTCCTGTCCTGGTCGGCACTGGCGAGCGCGGGCGCGGCGTACCGCTCGGCCAACGCCGTCGAGGTCGACGCCCGCTGGCAGGGCATCTCCCCCAACCAGCCGGTCACGATCCTCTACACGTCGGGCACCACCGGCAACCCCAAGGGCGTCGTGCTCAGCCACGCCAACGTGCTCTACGAGGCGGCCAGCTCGACCACGACGGCCGGCACCGACGAGCCGGGCATCACCATCTCCTACCTGCCGTTCGCGCACATCGCCGAGCGCATCCTCGGCATGTACGTCCCGCAGTTCATGAGCGGCCACGTCCACCTGATCTCCGACCCGTCCCTGCTCGTCGGGGCCCTGGCCGAGGTGCGTCCCACGCGCTTCTTCGGGGTCCCGCGGGTGTGGGAGAAGATCCGCACCGGCGTATCCGCCCGCCTGGCCGCCGAGCCCGACGAGGCCAAGCGCGCCGGCATCGAGCAGGCGATGGCGGTCGGGCTCGAATATGTCGAGGCACTCCAGTTCGGCAACACCCCCTCGCCCGAGTTGACCGCGAAGTTCGAGGCGATGGACGGTGCCGTGCTGGGCCTGCTCCGCGCGCTGCTCGGCCTGGACCGGGTCGAGTGGGCAGCCAGTGCCGCTGCCCCGATGCCCGAGGACGTGGCCCGCTTCTTCGCCGGTCTCGGCATGCGCATCTATGACGTCTACGGGATGACCGAGACCTCGTCGGCGATCACTGCCTGCGGTCCGGACGCGTTCCGCCTCGGCACCGTGGGCCGCCCGCTCGCGGGCATCGAGGTCAAGCTCGCCGAGGACGGCGAGATCCTCTCCCGCGGCCCGGTGACCATGACCGGCTACCACCGCCAGGAGGACGCCACTCGCGAGCTCATCGACTCCGACGGCTGGGTCCACACCGGTGACATCGGCGAGCTCGACGAGGACGGCTTCCTCAAGGTGGTGGATCGCAAGAAGGAAATGATCATCACCTCCTCGGGCAAGAACATCGCGCCCTCCAACATCGAGAACTACCTCAAGGAGAGCCCGCTGGTCGGGCACGCGCTGGTCTACGGCGAAGGCCGGCCCTACGTCGTGGCCGTGCTGACCCTGGACCCGGAGATCGCTCCGCTGTTCGCCGCCAAGTTCGGCATCGAGGGCAAGGGACTGGCCGAGCTGGCCCAGGACCCGCAGATCCTGGCCATGGTCGGCCAGGCCGTCGAGGCGGCCAACGCCCGGCTCTCGCGTCCCGAGCAGGTCAAGACCTGGGAGCTGCTGCCGGCCGAGTGGACCGCGGAGTCCGAGGAGCTCACCCCGACTCTCAAACTCAAGCGCCGCGTGGTGCACACGAAGTACTCCGACGTCCTCGACGCCCTCTACGGCGGGTGATCGAGATGACGACGACCATCACCGACACAGCCACAGACACAGCCACCACCACCACCGCCCGGCCCGCCTGGGTCACCGACGAGCTGCTGGGTTCCTGGTTCGACGTGATCGCGCGCGACCCCGAGGGCACCGCGAGCATCGAGGCGTTCGCGCCGTACGACGAGTCGCTCACCGCGACCGTCCCGGCCAGCACCAGCGCCGATGTGAAGGCTGCAGTCGCGGCGGCCCGGCGGGCCCAGCGCACCTGGGACAGCGTTCCTTGGAGCACTCGTGCCGACGTGGTGCTCCGCTTCCATGACCTGCTCGTCGAGCGCCAGGGGGAGGTCCTCGACCTGATCCAGTGGGAGATGGGCAAGGCCAGGTTCAGCGCCTGGCAGGAGATCCTGCAGGTGGCGACCATCGCGCGTCACTATGCCCGTCACGGACGCCGCTACCTCGCGCCGAACCGGGTGCGCGGTGCCGTCCCCGGGCTGACCAAGGTGCAGGAGGTGCGGGTTCCCAAGGGCGTGATCGGGATGATCTCGCCCTGGAACTATCCGCTCTACCTCGCCGTGGGCGACGTGATTCCGGCGCTGCTGGCTGGCAACGGCGTGGTCAGCAAGGCCGACTCGCAGACTGCCCTGACCCTGCTCTGGACCCGGCGACTGTTCGCCGAGGCCGGCCTGCCCACCGACCTGTGGCAGATCGTGGTCGGTCCGGGCCGGGTGCTCGGCGACGCGTTGATCGACGAGGTCGACCACATCTGCTTCACCGGCTCGACGAAGACCGGTCGCTCGGTCGGGACCCGCGCCGGCCAGCGGTTGATCGCCGCCTCGCTGGAGCTCGGTGGCAAGAACCCGCTGATCGTGCGGGCCGATGCCGACGTGGCGAAGGCAGCCGCAGGCACCATCGCCGCGGCGTTCGGCAACACCGGCCAGATGTGCATCCACATCGAGCGGGTGATCGTGCACGAGGACGTCTATGACGAGTTCCGCGACGCACTGGTCGCCGGCACCGAGGCGCTCGGTCTCGGCCAGTCGTTCGACTATTCCGTGGACGTCGGCTCGCTGGCCACCCGTGCGCAGTTCGATGCGGTCGTCGCCCACGTGCAGGACGCCGTCGCCAAGGGCGCAACGGTCCTGGTCGGCGGCACCGCTCGCCCGGACCTCGGCCCGTTCGTCCACGAGCCGACCGTGCTCGAGGGCGTCGACGAGTCGATGGAGGTCTGCCTCGAGGAGACCTTCGGCCCGGTCGTTTCGCTCTACAAGGTCGCCTCGGACGGCGAGGCGATCGCCAAGGCTAACGAGGGCACCTACGGCCTCTCCGCCAGCATCTGGACGAAGGACACCGCCAAGGCGTTCCGGCTGGCCGGCAAGGTGCGTGCCGGCTCGGTGAACATCAATGACGGCGCAGCTGCTGCTGCCGGCTCCATCGAGGCCGGCATGGGTGGGATGGGTGACAGCGGCCTGGGCCGGCGCCACGGGGCCGAGGGGATCCGCAAGTACACCGAGTCCCAGACCCGCGCGACGCAGCGTCTGGTGCCACTCGGTCCGCCGCCGTCGTTGGGTGTGGAGAAGTTCGTGAACCTGACCAACAAGCAATTGATGGTGCTCAAGCGACTGCGCTTCCGCTGAAACGACCCTCCAGTTCGCTCGGCAGGGGCCGTTGATCCACCAGATCGCAGTTTCTGCACCCAGGCTCAGAGGGGGCTCTTGCCTCGCCTGATCCGGCGGCGCATGAACCACAGGTAGTAGTTGAACGGGAACTGGCGAGCCGCCCTGGGCAGTGCGGAGACAATGCGCCCCGTCGTACGGTTCACCAGGGTGAAGATGCGCTCCCTGCGCGGGGACCACGTCAGGCCGAGCTGTGCGCGCAGCGGCGCGGGCAGGTAGCCGGTGTTCATGAACTCGAGGAACCGGCCGGCCGGCCAGAACCAGGCGGGCATCTGCCGGAACTTCATCAGGTCGACGAGGTAGTCCCGGACCTCGGGGTCGAACTCGGCGTCGAGGCAGGTCTCGATGTAGTCGTCGAACGCGTCGGGGTCGGTGGGCCACCGGTCTGCGGGGACCTGCAGCGTGGTCCCGAACCGTGCCGAGTGGCTGTGGATCAGCGCCCTGGTCGCGTCGTCGAGACCACCTTGGGTGCGGGTGTAGGTGTCGACGTAGCCGTAGTGGAGACAGGCCGCGACCCAGAGCTGGAGGTCACGGTCGAAGGCGTTGTACTTCACCGGGCTGCTCGGTCGCGAGCGGACCTGTCGGTGCACCTCGTCGACGTACCGCCTGTAGTCGGCCCGGTCCTGATCGGTGCCGATCAGGGCGACCGCGATGTAGGTGAGCGTGGTCCGGCCCCGCTTGAACGGGTGCTTGGTCACCGCGCCGCTCTCGACGGGTGACTCGATGACGCCCCAGGCCACGCCCGGGCGGGTGAACTGGAGGACCACGTTGGCGGCTCCGCCGTAGAGGGCCAGGACACCGTGCACGTGCGCGCCGATGTCCCCGGCGTTCTCGGCTGTGGGTTGTGCGGGCGTCATCACGGCCTCCCGATGTCAGTTCTACTGTCTCAGCATTACTGTCATCGTAGTCGCATCCGGTCCCCGATCACCACCCTTCGGGCCGCCTGCCCGCGATCGGGACAGGCGAAGTAATCTGCATGGCGTGACCACCGTGACACCGCAAGAGATCCGCCGAGCCCTGGCCCGCGCCGAGCGCGGTGCCGCGCTCG
>DATCYH010000445.1:0-11278 GCA_036570405.1 Nocardioides sp. | reverse complement strand
CCAGCGTCAACGTCGCTGTGCCGCACTACGGGGTCTATGACTTCGCCGGCGCCACGGGCCTGAAGTCCGCGATCGCGATGCGCGACCGATTCCTGGGTCCCCGGGTGCTGAAGAAGAAGTGGCGCGAGGCGCCCGACGACTTCGAGGCCGCCTCGCCGCTCCTGCGGATCAAGCCCGGGGCCCCGGACTTTTTCGTCATGCACGGCACCAACGACACCCTCGTCGACGTCAACCAGGCACGACTCTTCGTGGAGAAGCTTCGACAGGTCGGCGGTGCCTCAGTGGTGTACGCCGAGCTCCCCGGCGCCCAGCACGCCTACGACATCTTCAACTCAGTGCGCTGCGGCCACGTCGTGAAGGCGATCGACCGCTACCTGCACTGGCACTGGAACGGCTATCGCCAGGGCGTGGACCCCGCCGAGGCCGACGCGGAGCAGATCATCGCCGACGCCGAGGCCGAGGCAGCCGCGGAGGCTGACAGCCAACCGCGCTGACCGGGAGCCGGTCCCTGCTCGTGGATGTGCTCGCGAGACAGGGGCAGGCCCGCTCAGCGCGGTAGACCCAGGATTCGCTCCGCGGCGACATTGCGCAGCACCTGGGTGGTCCCACCCGCGATCGAGAGGCATCGGGTCAGCAATGCCTCGTGGACGGCCGCCTCGACCTCGGGGCCACCGAGCACGACCCGGTCCCCCAGCAGCTCGACGACAAGCTCGGATGCGTCCTGCCGGTTCCGCACGCCGAGCAGCTTGGAGACGCTGGACTCGGCACCCGGACCCTGGCCCTCCAGGGACCGCAACGTGGAGCGCGTGGCGAGCAGGCCGCACACGGTGGCCAGTGCGACTGCGTGTCCGGTGCGCGGGTGGGTCTCGGGACGGTCCTCGCAGAGCGCCACGGCGCGCTCTACGCTGGCGTCGAGTTTGGCGCCGGCCATCGCGACGCGCTCGTTGGCCAGCGTCGTACGGGCCAGCTTCCAGCCCCCGCCGGGTTCCCCGACGACGTGGGAGTCCGGGACGAAGACCTCCTCGAGGAAGACCTCGTTGAACAACGCGTCGCCGGTCATCTCCCGCAAGGGGCGGATGTCGATGCCCTCGGACCGCATGTCCACCAGGAAATAGGTGATGCCCTTGTGGGACGGGGCGTCCGGGTCTGTTCGAGCCAGGCAGATGCCCCACTCCGCTTCGCGGGCCAGGGAGGTCCAGACCTTCTGCCCGGTGAGCAGCCAGCCCCCCTCGGTGCGAGTGGCGCGGGTCCGCAGCGAGGCCAGGTCCGACCCGGCTCCGGGCTCGCTGAAAAGCTGGCACCAGGTGATCTCCCCGCGCAGGGTGGCTTCGACGAACTGCTCGCGCTGTTCCTCGGTGCCATGGGCGAGGATCGTGGGCACCGCCCAGGCTCCGATCCTGATGTCCGGGCGGCTCACCCCTGCGGAGCTGAGCTCGTCGTCGATCACCAGCTGCTCCAGTGCCGAGGCATCGCGTCCGTACGGCGCCGGCCAGTGCGGCATGAAGAGCCCACTCTCGACGAGGGCGGCACGTCGATCGCTGTCGTCCAAGTCAGCGATCGAGCCCACGATCGGGCGCACCTGGTCGCGCACCGCGGCGTCAGCGCCGTCGAAGTCGATCTCGACCTTGCGTCGCTCCCCCGCCACCGCGCGCCCGGCCAGGCTGGTGGCGAAGCTGTCGGAGGAGCCGAGCAGGCTGCGCAACGTCGTGGCCCTGCGGAGGTAGAAGTGCGCGTCGTGCTCGAAGGTGAAGCCGATCCCACCCAGGATCTGAATGCAGTCGTGGGCCACCTTCACGGCTCCGTCGAACGCGACGGCCCCGGCCACGTCGGCTGCGTAGGCCGACTGCGTGCTCCCGAAGGCGTTGGCAGCATCCCAGGCCACGGCCGTGACCGCCTCGGCGACCTCGAGCATCTCGGCGCACAGGTGCTTGATCGCCTGGAAGGAGCCGATCGGCTTGCCGAACTGCTCGCGCACCCCAGCGTACGTCACGGCGGTCTCCAGGCACCAGCGGGCGATTCCGGAGGCCTCGGCGGCGGCGAGCGCGACTGCCGCCTCGCGGACCCTGGCCGAGGTCAGGCCGGGCACGGGCGTCGCCTCGGTCAGGGGCACCGACAGGGTCACCGAGCCGAACCTGCGGGTCAGGTCGGGACCAGCTGAGGGCGAGGTGATCACCGCACCCGCGGGTACGACGTACCACTGGTCGTCGGTGTCGCCGAGCAGGTGGTGGGTGGCGCCGGGAGCATCCCAGACCACGTCCACGGTCCCGGCGAGGTTGTCGCCCTCACGGCGCAGCGAGCCGGTGAGGCCGAGACCCACGCGTGCCGATCCGTCTGCGACGGCGCCGGCGATCGGCGGGGCCACCAGTGCTGCCACCGAGGTGCCGAGCAGGCCTCCCGGCACCAGTTCGTGGGCGCAGGCCTCGAGGGCGATGGCGAGCTCCAGGGTGGAGCCGTCTCCGCCGCCACTGGCTTCGGGCACGGCGATGCTGGTGATCCCCATCTCGCCCACGGCCTTCCAGGTCCGCTCGAACGGCTCATCGACCCGTTCCTCGGCAGCGCGGACGTCGTCGAGGGGAGCGAGCGAGGCGGCCCACTTGCGCACCGATGAGCCGAGCTCGCGGTGGTCGTCACTGATGCCGAGGGACAAGGGAACTCCAAGAGACGTGGTCGACTAGAACGTGTTCCAATATTGCCATGCCCGGGCGGTTCCCGCACCGCGCACTCCCACTAGGCTGTCGCCGTGACCGCCGTTGAGATGCCTGCTGAACTGCTTGCCCACGCCCGCGCCGCCAAGGGGTTCATGCCCGAGGACGAGGGCCTCCTCCTGCACCGCGTCGCGCGCGACCAACTCAGCACCGGGCCCGGCCTCGAGGTCGGCACCTATTGCGGCAAGTCCGCGATCTATGTCGGCGCAGCAGCCCGCGAGGTCGGCGGCGTCTTCTTCACCGTGGACCATCACCGTGGCTCGGAGGAGAACCAGGCTGGCTGGGAGCACCACGACACCGAGGTCGTGGACCCCGAGTCCGGGCTGATGGACACGCTTCCGTTCTTCCGCCGTGCGATCGCCCGCGCGGGTCTGGAGGACCAGGTGATTGCGGTGATCGGGAAGTCGACCGCGCTCAGCCCGCACTGGCGCACCCCCCTGTCGCTGCTCTTCATCGACGGAGGGCATGCCGAGGAGCACGCCCAGAACGACTACACCGGCTGGGCGCACTGGATCCAGCCGGGCGGCCGACTGGTGATCCATGACGTGTTCGCCGACCCGGCCGACGGTGGCCAGGCGCCGTACCACGTGTTCCTGCGCGCGCTCGAGAGCGGCGCCTTCACCGAGGTGGAGGCGCTGGGCTCGATGCGGGTCCTGGAGCGGACCTCAGGCGCGGCCGGAGAGCGAGTCGGCTGAGGCGCAACTGCACTCCAGGGCGATCTCGGCGAAGTGCGGGCCGAAGGTGGCCCCGCGCATGATGTCCGAGCCGCCCGTGCCGTGGCCCAGGGCATCGACGGCGAGAATCACCGCTGCGGCGGTGTACGTCGTGTGCTCGGGTGGCCAGTTCACCTTGTCGGGGAACACGAAGCCGGTCCAGTAGTACCCGCCCTCGTCGCGCAGGTGCTGCATGTCGGCCAGCAGCTGCAGGGCGCGGTCACGATCCCCCAGGGCGTCCAGGGCCATCACCAACTCGCAGGTCTCCGCCCCGGTGACCCAGGGGTTCTCGCTGACGCAGCGGATGCCGAGTCCTTCTTCCACGAAGGTGTCCCAGTGCTCGGCGATGAGGTCGAAGCCCGCGTCACCGCGGACTGCGCCGCCCAGGATCGGGTAGTACCAGTCCATCGAGAACTGGGACTTGTCGAGGAACTCGTCGGGGTGCTCACGGATCGCGTGGGCGAGCCGGCCACCGGCCAGCTCCCACTCGGGTTGCGGGTCGTCGAGCAGCTCGGCGATGGCTGCCCCGGCACGGATGGCCTGGTAGATGCTCGACGAGCCGGCCAGCAGGGCCTCCTCGTTGACCTTGGCGGGCGCACCGTCGTTCCACTCCTGGGACCAGGCGATGCCGCCGAAGGAGAGCTGCATCGAGACGACGTAGTCCAGCGCCCTACGCACCGTGGGCCAGAGCCGGCGCACGAACGCCACATCACGGCGTACCAGCCAGTGGTGCCAGACGCCGACTGCCAGATAAGCGCACATGTTGGTCTCGGAGCTGTGGTCCTCGACTACCCCGGCCACGATCTTCATCGGCCAGGACCCGTCGTCGCGCTGGGTGTCGACGCACCACTGGTAGGCGCGCTCGGCTGCCTCGACCTGGCCCCCGACCAGCAGCGCCATCGCGCCCTCGACGTGGTTCCACACATCCGTGTGCTCGCCGGTGGTCCACGGGATCGCCCCGTCGGGCTCCTGCATGGCCGCGATGGACTTCGCGGTCTCGATGACGTCGAAGACGCTCAGGATGCCGGGGACCGACGGTGTGTCCGGGGCGACCTCCGGGCCGAGCTCAGGCAACGTCCGGCTTCCGGAAGTAGAGGACCATGCTCTTGCCGATCACGGGGTTGAGGGCCTTCTCGGCCAACCGGGTGGCGACGCTCCAACGCGGGGTCTTCATGATGTCCCACACCAGCAGCTGGTGGTAGGCCTTCACGAGGGCGTGGTCGTCGTTGTTCACGCCGACCGCGCACTTGATCCACCAGTACGGCGAGTGCAGGCCGTGGGCATAGCCCTTGCCCTCGAAGATCATCGCCTCGCCCGGGGTGCCATCGTTGGGGCGTCCGGCCTTGGTGACCTTGTCGATGAGCTCGTGGTCGGTGTAGATCCGGATGTGCCCGCCCTCGGCGTTGTGGTAGTCCGAGGAGAGCTTCCAGTTGATCACCTCGGGGAGCCAGCGGGGCACCGAGATCGCCAGCGAGCCACCGGGGCGCAGGACGCGGACGAGCTCCTCGATCGCGCGGACGTCCTCGTTGATGTGCTCGAGGATCTCGGCCGCCACGATGCGGTCGAACTCGCCGTCGGCGAAGGGCAGCTGGAGGGCGTCGCCCTCCTTGATGTCTGCCTCGGCGCCGGCCGGCGCCTCACCGGTCTCCTTCATCGCGGAGAAGAGCTCGCGCACGTTGGCCAACTCGTCGGCGTCACGGTCGAACGCCATCACGTCTGCCCCGCGGCGATACATCTCGAAGGCGTGGCGTCCGGCGCCAGCGCCCATGTCGAGCACACGCTCTCCCGGCTTGAGGCCGAGTCGGTCGAAGTCAACGGTCAGCATTGGTGTCCTCAATCTGCTTGTGGCTCGGTGCCGTGGGGTGGTCTGCGAGAACTTCTTCGTAGGCCGCTGCTGTCGCCACGGCGACCGCGCGCCAGCTGAACAGCTCCTGGACCCGGACTCGACCGGCACGACCCATCCGGGCGCGACGCTCCGGGTCGTCGAGGAGGTTGGCGATCGCCTCGCGCAGTGCCTCCACGTTGCCGGGCTCGACCAGGTCGGCGCAGAGCCCGTCGGGTCCGACCACCTCGGGGATCGCACCGGCACGGCTCACGACCAGCGGTGTCTCGCATGCCATCAGCTCGGCGGTGGGGAGCGAGAACCCCTCGTAGAGGCTCGGGACGCAGGCCAGCTCGGCCGAGCCCATCACCTCGACGAGCTCGGCGTCGCTGATGCCATTGACGAAGCTGACGGAGTCCTTGATGGCGAGCTTCTCGATGAGTTGCTCGGTGCGGCCCCCGGCCTCGGGCTTGGTGACCAGGATCAGCTCGATGTCGCGCTCGGTGCGCAGCTTGGCGAAGGCCTCCAGCAGGGTGGCGACACCCTTGATCGGGGCGTCCGCACTTGCCATGGCGACGATGCGTCCCGGGACCCGTGGCGTGGACGGCGGTGCGAACACGTCGTCCGCCCCGAGCGGGATGACCTGGATCCGCTCCGGGTCGACGCCGAAGTCAGTCACGATGTCGCGCGCGGACGACTCCGAGGGAGACAGGATCTTCACGGCGCGGCGGGCGACCTTGCCCTGCATCTGCAAGAACCCGTACCAACGCCGAGTGCTGAGCTTCTTGCGCCAGTTGGGCGCGGCGGCCAGGTCGAGCTTGCGATCGAAGGTGATCGGGTGGTGCAGGGTGGTGATCAGCGGGATCCCGGCATCCATGATGTCGACCATGCCGTAGGCCAGCACCTGGTTGTCGTGGACGATGTCGAACTCGTCCCGGCGGGCCTTGATCAGCCGAGCGACGCGCTTGCCGAAGGTCTTCGGCTCGGGGAACCCGGCCGTGCACATGGTGAGGAACTCCTCGACGTCGATGAGGTCGCGGAACTCCTTGAGCTTGGGGATCCGGAACGGGTCCGGCTCGCGGTAGAGATCGAGGCTGGGGACCTTGGTCAGCCCAACCCCCTCGTCCAGCTCCGGGTAGGGCTGTCCGGAGAACACCTCGACCTCGTGGCCGAGCGCCACCAGCTCGCGGCTCAGGTGCCTGATGTAGACACCCTGGCCACCGCAATGCGGCTTGCTGCGGTAGGACAGCAGTGCGATGCGCATGGCGGTCACCTCTTCTTCTCGTCTCCCCCGATGCCAGTCGGGACCGGGGAGCGCGCCACGCCCGACATTCGCCGTAAGTGGAACGTGTTCCTATTATGGCCTACGAGGCAGTAGCCTAGACGCTCGGATCGATCATGGCGCCAACGTCATAGGGTGGACAGGGATTTCCGCATGAATTGTGCCTTGTGCCACGAACCATTTGTTCCTGATGAGAGGAGAGCCACGTGAACGCGCTGAACTCGCTCACTCAGGACGATCTCGGATCTGCCGCTCAACGAGAGCGGCGCAAGCGAATCCTGGACGCAACGATCGATCTTGCCTCCCGCGGTGGTTTCGACGCCGTGCAGATGCGGGGCGTCGCCGAGCAGGCCGATGTCGCCCTGGGCACGCTGTACCGCTACTTCCCGTCCAAGATCCACCTGCTCGTCTCCGCACTCGGGCGCGAGTTCGAGAACGCGCAGGCACAGCGCGCCGGCAAGCCGATCCCCGGCGACACCGCAGCCGAGCGGGTCAACTACGTCCTCGGTCGGACCACGCGCATCCTGCAGAAGGACCCGCACCTCACCGAGGCACTCACCCGTGCCTTCATGTTCGCCGACGCGAGCGTCTCGGCCGAGATCCACCAGGTCGGCATGATGCTGACTGGGATGCTCACCGACGCCATGGGCACTCGTCAGGGCGCCAACGAGCCGACTTCCGAGGAGGTAGCCATCGCGCGGGTCCTCGGCGACGTCTGGCTCTCTTCGCTCGTCGGTTGGGTGACCGGCCGTACCTCTGCCGAAGACGTCGAGAAGTCGATGGCCGTGGCCATCCGCCTGCTCGTCCGCTGACCCGACCCGATCACCGCGCCGACCCGGCAGTTGTTGACCGCCGAACCCGCAGATACGGCGCCGACCCGGCAGTTGTTGACTCAATTTCGGTCAACAACTGCCGGGTCGGCGTGAAAAGCTGGGTTGATCAGCCCCCGAACGCGTGGGTGGCCGTGGCTCCGCCGTCGATGGCGATCTCGGCGCCGGTGACATAGGAGCTCTCGTCCGAGGCCAGGTAGACATAGAGCGGCGCGACGTCGGACGGCGTACCGACCCGCTTGAGCGCCACCTTCGCGGCGCCGTATTCCATGGCCGCGTCCCCACCGTGCTCGCGGGTCATCCCGGTGTCGATCATCCCGGGGTGCACCGAGTTGACGCGGATCCCCTTTGGGCCGAGCTCGAGGGCCGCCACCTTGGTCATCCCCCGGATCGCAAACTTCGTCGCGGAGTAGCCCACCAGCGTCGGCATGCCGCCGAGGCCCTCCACGGAGGACGCGTTGATGATCGACCCGCCACCGTTCTTGCGCATCGTTCGGGTCACGGACTTCATCCCGAGGAAGCATCCGACCTGGTTGATGTTCACCAGCTGCATGTATTCCTCGAGCGGAGTGAACTCGAGTGCGTTGAAGCGCAGGATCCCGGCATTGTTCACCAGCACGTTCACCGGGCCGAACTTCTCGTTCGCGGCCGTGACGGTGGCCTGCCACGACTCCTCGTTGCTGACGTCGTGCTTCATGAAGGTCGCAGCCTCACCCAGCTCGGCGGCCAGTGCTTCGCCCGCCTCTTGCGCGACGTCTGCGATCACGACGCGCGCATCCTCGGCGACGAAGGCGCGCGCGATCTGCGCTCCCTGTCCCTGTGCGCCGCCGGTGACGATTGCGGTCTTGCCGGCCAATCGGCCCATGTTCTTCCTCGTTCTTCCGGGTGGGTGGTTCAGACAGTCAGTTGCATGATGGAATCGGCCGAGAAGCTACGGCTCTTGTCCTCACGCGCCTCGAAGTAGCCGCCGACTTGCTTGCCGAGGTCGTCGAGGTCCCAGGTGTCGCCGTTCGCGTCGAAGCGTTGTTCGACAACCGGCGCGGCCAGCAGCGCGACCATGCCGCCGTAGACCACGAAGACCTGGCCGTTGATGGACTCGGCCTGCGGGGAGGCGAGGTAGGCGACCAGGGGCGCCACGTGCTCGGGCGAATATGGGTCGATCGCCTCACCGGAGGTGTCCTCGCCGAAGACTGCGGCCGTCATCGAGGTGCGCGCGCGGGGGCAGATCGCATTCGCACGTACGCCGACCTTGCCCATGCCCCGGGCAGCCGAGAGGGTGAGTGCGGTGATGCCAGCCTTGGCCGCCGCATAGTTCGCCTGCCCCGGAGAACCGGAGAGGAACGCCTCGGACGCCGTGTTGACGATGCGGCCGTACACCGGGGCACCCGACTCCTTGGACAGTGACCGCCAGTGCGAGGCGGCGTTCCGGGTGAGCAGGAAGTGACCGCGCAGGTGCACCTTCAGCACCAGGTCCCACTCCTCGTCGCTGAGGTTGAACAGCATCCGATCACGGGTGATCCCGGCGTTGTTCACCACGATGTCGAGGCTGCCGAACTTGTCCAGTGCTGTGGAGACCATCAGGTCCGCGGTCGCCCGCTCGCCCACATCTCCTTCAGCAACACGGACCTCTCCCCCGAGGCCTCGAATCTCCTCGGCGGCCTCGTCGGCGGCACCGGGCAGGTCGTTGAGCACGACGCGGGCACCGGAGCGGGCCAGTGCAACGGCCTCGGCCCGGCCGAGGCCCTGGCCGGCACCGGTGACGATGGCGACCCGGCCATCGAGATCGAGCGATGTCACTGGCTCAGTCCTCCGTGATCGAGATCGCCGAGCGCGGGCACGCGGCTACGGCCTGCTTGATCCTGCCGATGTTCTCGTCGGTGACGTCCTCCTGCTTGACCACCAGGTAGTCGTCCTCATCGAGCTCGAAGACGTCCGGTGCGAGCGCCTCACAGAGTGCGTTGGACTCGCACAGGTCGAAATCAACCTTGACCTTCATCGATTCATCCCTTCATCTTCCTGTGGTCCCAGGTGCCCACCCGCTCGGGTGTGACGATCACTGCGACTCGCTTTTCTGCCTGGCGACGGATTTCGTCGAGGGCGATCTCACCGAGGTCTTCGACCGAGCCGGCCCCGACCATCCGGGCTGCCACGGCGCCCCCGATCTCGAGGATGCGGTCGTGCTCGCGGACGATCTCGGCGGAGCCGGTGATGCTGGCGCCGCGGAGCTCGAAGTAGTCGACCCCGTCCTCGACGAGGCAGGTGATCCGTGGATCTCTCTCGAGGTTGACGATCTTCTGTGAGCGCCCATAGGTCCAGAACGCGATCCGACCGTCATCGAGCACGATGTAGAACAACGTGGTCAGGTGGGGCCGGCCATCCTTGCCGGCCGTTGCGACCTGGACCTTGATGTTCGCGCGCAGGAAGGTGTCGAGCTCCTGCGTATCCATCCGTACTCCATCGCGACCCGACATCTCAGCTGCCCTCGCTAGAGTGCCCCGGGAAGACGTGCGCGGAAGGGTCGATGGCAACGGCCGCGTTGTTGACGGCGGTGGCGGCCTCGCCGAACCCGACCGCGATCAGGCGCACCTTCCCGGGATACTCGGTGATGTCCCCGGCCGCGAAGACCCGGTCCAGGCTGGTCTTCATCGTGGAGTCCACCACGACGTGGCGCTTGTCGAGCTCGAGGCCCCATTCCTTCATCGGGCCGAGATCGGCGATGAAGCCGAGGGCGGCGACCATGCCCTGGGCCGGACGGGTGATGACCTCGTCCCCGACGCTGATGTCGATCTCCTCGACGTGGCTGCCGCCGCGGACGGCGCTGATCTCGGCGCTGGTGATGATCTCCACCGAGCTGGCGCGGACTTTCTCCACGGTGCGCTCATGGGCACGGAAGGCGTCGCGGCGGTGGACGAGCGTGACGCTCCGGGCGATCGGCTCCAGGTGGACGGCCCAGTCAAAGGCGCTGTCGCCGCCGCCCACGATCACGACGTCCTTGTCCTGGTAGGGGGCGAACGACGGGACGAAGAACTCGACCCCACGGCCGATCCAGTCGTCGGCCGCGGGCAGCGGTCGAGGACTGAACTTCCCGATCCCTGCCGTGATCAGCGCTGCCTTGGCACTGACTGTCGTCCCGTCCTCGAGGCCCACGCTCACGCCGTCGTCGCCGGTGGTCATCTTCGTGGCGCTGCGTCCGAGGAGGTACGTCGGGTCGGCCACGGCGGCCTGTTCCACGAGTCCGGCCACGAGTTCGCGACCCTTGACGGTCGGGAACCCGGCCACGTCGAGGATCGCCTTCTCGGGATACATCGCGGTGACCTGCCCACCCAGCTCGGGCAGGGAGTCGATGACGGCGACGCGTAGTCCCCGGAAGCCGGCGTAGTAGGCGGCGAACAAGCCCGTGGGCCCGGCGCCGATGATGACCAGGTCAGTCTCAATGGTGTCGTCAAGTGGTGGCATGACCGGATCCTTCCCTCTCGACGACTCAGACATCAAGGAACACCACGAACTCGCTACGAAGTGGAACGTGTTCTAGTTTGTTCAAACTAGTCCGGTCCCGAGGCAAAGTCCAGAGATTGCACGACGTGGTCTCGGGTGTTGGGCGAAGGCTCAGTCCGTGCGGAGCTCGTCGACCAACCAGCCGTTGTCGGTGCGCACCATCCGCACCAGCATCCGGGCCTGGTAGACCTCAGGCCCGGTGCGCTGCTTCCCCTCGCCCTTGTAGACGAATTGATTGAGGAAGATCAGCGTGGCCACCTCGTCCTCGGTGGCCTCCACGACCGACCGGCCCACGACGGTGACGTCATAGTCGGCCTTGCTGGCCACGAACTTGTCCCGGGTCGCCTTCGCGGTGCGCGAGTATTCCTTCGCGAACCGATCCGTGATCAACCCTTTGGCAGCCTCGACGTTCTTGTCGTAGTCCTTCCAGT
>DATCYH010000444.1:0-3150 GCA_036570405.1 Nocardioides sp. | reverse complement strand
CGGCGAACCCCCCAGCCGCGACCACCGGGATCTCGAGCTGGTCCACGGCCGACGGGATCAGGATCAGGCCCGGTACGTCGTCCTCGCCCGGGTGGCCGGCGCACTCGAAGCCATCGATGCTGACCGCGGTCACGCCGACGTCCTGGGCCTTGAGTGCGTGCCGGACGCTGGTGCACTTGTGGATGACCTGGACGCCGTTGTCGTTGAAGTAGTCCATGTAGGGACCAGGGTTGGCTCCGGCGGTCTCGATGATCCGCACGCCCGCATCCACGATGGTTTCGCGGAGCTCGTCGTGGTTCACCGTGCGCATCGACGGCAGGATCGTGAGGTTCACGCCGAACGGCTTGTCGGTGTTGGCCTGGACCTTCTCGATCTCGGCGCGGAGTGCGGCGGGGTCGGGGAAGGTCAGTGCGGTGAGCATGCCCAAGCCGCCGGCCTCCGCGACCGCGGTGACGAGCTCGGCCTTGCCGACCCACTGCATGCCGCCCTGCATGATCGGGTGCTCGACGCCGAAGGTGTCGGTGAATCGGGTGGCGATGCGCGTCATGGCCGTCCCACGATCTTCCGCCCGATGATCATCTTCATGATTTCGTTCGCACCGCCGAAGATCCGCTGGATCCGCGCGTCCTGATAGGCCCGACCAACCGGATATTCGAGCATGAAGCCGTAGCCGCCGTGCAGCTGCAGGCATCGGTCGATCACGTCGTTCTGCAGGTCCGAGGTCCACCACTTGGCCTGGGCGGCGTCGACGTCGGTGAACTCTCCGGCGTTGAAGGACAGGATCGCCTGGTCGACATACACCCGTGCAACGTTGACCAGTGTCTGCATCTCGGCGAGCTCGAACTGGGTGTTCTGGAAGTCCGCAATCCGCTGTCCGAACGCGCGACGGTCCTTGGTGTAGGTGATCGTCTCGGCCAGCACTGCCTCGGCAACGGCAACCGCGTGAGCAGCGATCGAGAGCCGCTCGAGGGGGAGCATGTTCTTGAGCTGGCCGAACCCCCCGCCGATCTCGCCGAGGACGTTCTCGTCGGGGACGAAGACGTCCTCATAGACCAGCTCGGCGGTGTCCTGGGCGTGCAGGCCGACCTTCTTCAGCTTGCGTCCGCGACCGAAGCCCTCCATCTCGCGCTCCACCACGAACAGGGTGAAGGCGTTCGGGCCACCGGCGGGATCGGTCTTGGCCACGGTGATGACCAGGTCGGAGTTGATGCCGTTGGTGATGAAGGTCTTGGCACCGTTGACCACCCAGCCCCCGGCGACCTGCTTGGCGGAGGTCTTGATGCCCTGCAGGTCCGAGCCGGTGCCGGGCTCGGTCATCGCGATCGCGCCGATCCTCTCCCCGGCGATCATCGGGGGCAGGAAGCGCTGCTTCTGCTCCTCGTTGCCGATCTCGGCGATGTAGGGGATTGCGATGTCGTCCTGGAGTGAGAACGACGACGCCAGCGCGGTGGCGTGCACCTTCGCGAACTCCTCGAGGATCACGTTCCGGAAGCGGTAGTCCGCGCCGCCCGCGCCGCCGTACTCCTCGGGCGCGGCCAGACCGAGCAGGCCCTGCTTGCCGGCGGCGAGCCACACGCCGCGGTCGATGATTGCGTCCTCCTCCCACCGCTCGAGGTTGGGTACGACCTCGCGCTGGACGAAGGCGGCGACGCTCTCGCGGAAGGCATCGTGGTCGGACGAGTAGAGCGTGCGCTTCATCGGGGGTCCTCCAATGAGGTCGGGTCGAACTCAGGAGCGAGGAAAGAGCCGAACAGGTCAGGCAGCTCGGAGGAGACGAGGTTGGGGAACACCGCAGGTCGCTTCTCGACGAACGAGGCGAATCCCTCGGCCCCGTCGGCGCTCACGCCGCGCAGGTTGATCCCCAGCGACTCGGCCTGGTGGGCGATCATCGGGTGCGAGGCACCCTGCATCCGCCACAGCAGCTGGCGGGCCAGGGCCGCCGAGACGGGTGCGGTGTTGTCGGCGATCTCACGCGCCAGCGCGTATGCCGTGGGTAACAGGTCCTCGGGCGCGTGCAGGCTTCGGACCAGGCCGCCCTCGAGTGCCTCGGGCGCCCTGAAGACGCGTCCGGTCAGCACCCACTCCATCGCGGTCTGCATCCCGACCAGGCGTGGCAGGAACCACGACGAGCAGGACTCCGGGATCACGCCCCGGCGGTTGAACACGAAGCCAAACTTCGCGGTCTCGGCGGCCAGCCGGATGTCGGCGGCCAGGATCATCGTCGCACCGACCCCCGTGGCCGGGCCGTTGACCGCCGCGATGATCGGCTTGAGGCAGTCGAACATCCGCAGCACCACCCGACCGCCACCGTCACGTCGGCGCGGCAGGTCGTCGCCGGGCACGTCGTACTGCGTGCCCTCCGGGGCAGTGCTCGCGGTCCGCCAGGCGACGAAGGCATCGCCGGCGTCGACCACGTCCATGCCCGCGCAGAAGCCCCGGCCGGCGCCGGTGAGGACGACCGCCTTGACCTCGTCATCGGCGTCGATGCGGTCGAAGGCCTCGATCAGCTCGGCCTCCATCTCGTCGACGAAGGCGTTGAGCCGGTCCGGCCGGCTGAGGGTGATCGTGGCGATGCCGTCGGTCACGTCATAGAGCAGGGTGGTCGGTTCACTCGGTGCGGTCATGAGGGGGTCACCTGTGCTTGTAGTCGGGGTCGCGCTTCTCCAGGAAGGCGGCGGTGGCTTCGGGCTGGTCCTCGGTCATCGCGGTGATCACCTGCTGCCGGTTCTCCATCTCGATGCCGGCGCGCAGGCTCGGCATCTCCAGGGCCAGCCACATGCCCTGCTTTGTCAGGGCGACAGAGGCGGGCGGGTTCTTGCAGATCTCGAGGGCCTTGGCCAACGCGACGTCCATCAGCTCCTCGCCCGGGACGACGCGGGTGACCAGGCCGATGCGCAGAGCCTCGGCAGCGTCGAACTTGCGCCCGGTCAGCATCAGCTCGTGGGCGTTGCCGGCGCCGACGATGCGAGGGAGCAGCCAGGACGTGCCGATGTCGCAGGCCGAGAAACCGGCCCGGATGAAGGCGACCGCATAGACCGACGACTCGGCGGCGATCCGGATGTCGCTGGCCAGCACCAAGGCCAGCCCGCCGCCGGCGGCGGGCCCGTTGACCGCGGAAATGACGGGCTGGGGGAGGGTGTGCAGCTTCTC
>DATCYH010000443.1:0-1525 GCA_036570405.1 Nocardioides sp. | reverse complement strand
TCGAGCATCCGGCCGTCCACGTGGGCAGGCACCCCCGCGATCAGGTGCTTCGGGACCGGTCCGAGCCTGTCGACGGGCCAGTTCTGCCGCATCAGGTCGAAGTTGTGGCCGATGCCGCCCGAGGTGACCACGACGGCGGGCGCCCGGTGCTCGAAGTCGCCGACGACCTCGCGGGAGGACTTCACGCCACGCTCGGCGTCACTGGCCTCCAGCACGGATCCGCGTACGCCGACCGCGGCCCGGTCCTTGCCGGAGCCCTCCATCAGGATCTCGTCGACCTGGTGCCGGAACGCGAAGCGGACCAGTCCCTCGCGCTCGCCGGCGAGCACCGGCTTCTCGAAGATCTCCACCACCGCCGGGCCGGTGCCCCAGGAGAGGTGGAAGCGGGGGACGGAGTTGCCGTGGCCGGTGGCCGACCCGGAACCGCGCTCGGCCCAGCCGACGAAGGGGAGGAACTTCAAGCCGAGCGAGCGGACGTAGTCGCGCTTGCCGCCCGCCGCCCAGTCGACGTACGCCTGGGCCCACTGCTTGCCCCAGACGTCCTCGTCGTCGGGTCGGTCGAAGGCAGCGGAGCCGAGCCAGTCCTGCAGGGCGAGTTCCTTGTTGTCCTTGATCCCCATCCGCCGCTGCTCCGGCGAGTCGACGAAGAAGAGCCCGCCCAAGGACCAGAACGCCTGCCCGCCGAGGTTGTTGCGGTTCTCCTGCTCGACGATGAGGACCTTGCGGCCGGCCTTGACCAGCTCGTGGGTGGCGACCAGGCCGGCCAGGCCGGCGCCGACCACGATCACGTCGGGCTTGAATTCGGTCATGGGTGCTCCTCGGTTGCGGGGTGGGTCGAGACGGGTTCGGTCAGGGAGGTGACGATCAGGACGAACAGGTCGGTACGCCGCCGGCGTACGGCCTCATCGTCGGGTGCGACGAGGCACTGCACGCTGGTCCCGTCGTGGGCTGCGACCAGGGCCGGGCCGAGGGCGTCGGGGTCGGTGACTCGGAGCCCGACGCGGGCCAGCAGGGCGGTGATCAGGGGCATCAGGGCGGCCTCGATGCCCTCTTCGCGGGCGGCGACGACCCGGCGCAGGGCGGGGGTGCGCAGGGCGTGGGCGGTGAACTCGGCGGTGACCCGGAACCACTCGTCGTCGACGGGGACCAGTGCGAGGACGTGCTCGACGGCCTCACGGAGGTCCTTGACCGGGGGCAGGTCTGCCTCGAGGGCAGCGGCCAGTGCGCCGCGCATCGCCTCGGACTTCTGCTCCCAGATGGCCAGGAAGAGCTCGTCGAGCGAGGTGAAGTTGGAGTAGAACGCACCCCGGGTGAAGCCGGCCTGGGCACAGACCTGCTCGACCGTGGAGCGACCGAAACCCTCGCGGGCGAAGACCGTCAGTGCGCCGTCCAGCAGGCGTTGCCTGGTCTGTTGTCGGCGGGGCGACAGTGCGGCGGGTTGGCTCACGATACGTCAACGTATCGGATGCATTCGTGTATCGGAAGGCCGGCTGCGAGTTCTTGGTGGTGTCCGCTGGCGCGAGCG
>DATCYH010000442.1:0-3488 GCA_036570405.1 Nocardioides sp. | reverse complement strand
ACGTCGAGGCGGTCGTTGACCACCACACAGGCCCCGGTGGCCAGGGCGGACTCGGTCGCTGTGAGGAGCTCGCGGGTGGAGGCGGCCTTGGCGCGCACCTGGAACCCGTCCACTCCGAGCGCTGCCATCTCGGGCAACAGGGTGAGGTCATCTGTCGTGTCGACCAGGCAAAATAGTCGTGCAAGCACGGAACTGCTCCTCGCTTCCTGCGCCGGCATTACCCGGATCAGGTTCTACGGTCGGAGCGGCCTCAGCCCCATCTCAGCCCGCTGCCGCGAGCACCCGTGGTGGATTTGTCCCGACCATAGCGCAGGGGCTGGCGCCGGTCACGGCTGGTAGTTGAGGGGCACTGACCCGCGGCCACAAAACTTTCTTCGATTGGTGTCCACAGTTCGGGATATTGGCGCTGTTTCGGGGCTTCGTTGTCGGTGCTGCCTGATTGAGTTCTAGTCATGAACAACACCGCAGCCGCCACCACGTTCGGGGTCGAGGACCTCGACGGTGCTGCGCTGTGTTCAGAGGTCTCCGGGCTCTCGCGAGACGCCCTCGCAATCGCCGCACGGCGCTATGCGGTGGCCCACCAGTGGTGCATCACCCACCCTCCGATCGATGACGGCGACGCTGCCACGTTCGGTGATGTCAGGTTGCCGGGCCTGTCGGGATGCGACTCGCGGGTCGGCGGCGAAGGAACACCCGGCGTAGCGGTCTTCGCCGTCGAGGCCTACGCCGCCACCGCAGGCCTGTCCACCGGAACCGCGGCACAGATCCTCTCCGACGCCCTCGACCTACAGCACCGCCTGCCACGCACCTGGGCCCGAGTCGTAGCCCTGGAGCTGCCGGTCTGGACCGCCGCCCAGATCGCCCGCGACACCACCCGGCTCTCCCACAACTGCGTCAACTGGATCGACCAGCAGCTCGACGGACGGGGATCGTATGGGTGGAAGCAGATCCAGTTCGTCATCCGGCAAGCCATCGCCACCTTCCACCCCGAACTGATGAAGAAGGCCGAGACCGGCAAGGACGACTGGGACGTGCGCGTGAACCACGACGCCGGCTACGCGCCCGGCACCTCACGACTGGACGCGGTCGGGGACAGCCTCGACCTGGAAAAGTTCCACCAGCTGATCAACGACGAAGCCACCACCCTCGGTCGCCTGGGTGACCCCGACACCCACGCCCAACGCAAAGCCAAGGCACTCGGCGTCATCGCCGATCGGCACGCCACCTGCCAGGACACCCTCGACCTCACCAGCAACGACGACTCGACCGCTCCGGACGGACGACGGTCAGGTCCGCTGACCCCCGAGGACTGCCCAGCCGACTACACCAAGGACACGGTTCTCGACGCGATGGCCGCTGCCCGAGCCGCAGCCGAGACAGGGGCTGCTGCGGGCGACACCAGCGGCCCCACCCTGGCCGACGTGTTCGCCGACGCACAAGCCACCGCAGAAGCCGAGTACGACGCCGCGACCGCAGCCCGCGCCGCCTCCGTGGCCGCCGGATTCGGCGACCCGATCCACCCCACCACCGGCGCACCGCTCCCCGCGACCCGGTCCTACGTCACCGCCAAGCTCCACCTCCACTTCACCCTCGCCGACATCATCCGCACCCTGCGCGGCGACCTCGACCCCGACACGAAAGTGGTCGACGCCGGCAGGCTCGGAGCCCAGCTCCTGAGCCTCGTCCAGGACTGGCTGTCCCGGCTCGGATCAAACGCCCGGATCACACCCGTGATCGACCTGACCGAGACCTGGGCCGTCGACCAGCACGACCCACCCGACCGAATGCGCGAACAGGTCCAGCTCCGCGACCAACACTGCGTCTTCCCCTACTGCACCATCACCGCCAACCGCACCGACCTCGACCACATCGACGCCTACGACCCCCACGGCCCACCCGGGCAGACCAACCCCGACAACCTCGCCTGCCTGTGCAGGAGCCACCACCGAATGAAGACCTTCGCCGGCTGGACCTACCGGCGCGAACCCGACGGGTCCTACCACTGGACCGACCCCTACGAACAGCGATGGCGAGTCACCCCCGGACAAGGCACCACACCACTCGATCCACCGGACGAGCACGCCATAAACCTGGCGGCCTGACCTTCGGTCAGGGAGCGAACAGGTCTCCGTGCTCGGCCACCCGCTCGAGCGTCTCCTCGAATCGGCACTGCTCGAGCTCGAGTGGATCATCCGCGCCGGCCTCGATCTCCGCCCACGTACGCGGCGTCGCGACGTACGGCTTCTCCTTGCCCCGCAACGAGTAGGGCGAGATCGTGGTCTTCGATCCGGCGTTCTGCGACCAGTCCAGGAAGACCTTCCCGCCACGTCGCGCCTTGGTCATCACCGCGGTGACCAGCTTGGGGTGCTCGGCCTGGAGCTCCTCCCCGATCTCCTTGGCCACCGCGGTCACCTCATCGCTGTCCCGCTTCCCGTCGAGGCGCGCATAGAGGTGCAGGCCCTTGCTACCGCTGGTCACCGGCAACGCCTCCAGCGACCGCTCGGCCAGCTTCTCCCGCACCATCAGCGCCACGGTCGCGCACTCCGGCAGTCCTGCGGGCTCACCGGGGTCGAGGTCGATCACCAGCCGGTTCGGGTGCTTGGGCCGCCCGGACTTCGTCACCGTCCACTGGTGCACGTGCAGCTCCAGACTGGCCAGGTTGACCAGGTAGGCCAGCGCCGCGACGCCGTCGACGATCGGGAAGATCAGCTCGTCACCGTTGCGCGAGGATCCGCGCGACCCGGTCGTCGGCACCCGGGCGTTTCGCAACCACGACGGCGCCCCGGAGGGGACGTTCTTCTCGAAGAAGGACTTGTCCTGTACGCCGTGTGGCCACCGGATCCGGGTCACCGCACGGTCGGCGAGATGCGGCAGCAGGACCGGCGCGATCTGCACGTAGTAGTTCAGCACCTCGCCCTTGGTGGTCCCGGTCGCGGGATACATCACCTTGTCGAGGTTGCTGATCTTGAGCGTGCGGCCCTCGATCTCCGCGCGCATCTCACTCACGTGGCATCAGCTCATCGACCGATCGCGATGACCGGGTGCTTCCAGCTGTCCACGTGGGCCATCAGCGACTTCATCGTGCTGCGCGGGACGCTCACACAGCCCGCGGTCGCACCGCTGCCGTTGATGTGCAGGAAGATCGCACCGCCGCGGTGGCGCACCTGGCGAGTGGTGTTGAAGTTGATCACGATCGCCATCTCGTACTGCTCGATGTAGTCGGTGAGCAGCTCGGAGCTGTCCCGGTGCCCGCCGGAGAGCCACCACCGGAAGCCACCCTGGGACTTGTTGCGATAGCGGTTGTAGTGCTCGGACTGGTTGTCCAGGACCCAGTAGTCGCCACTGCGGATCCGTCGGTAGTCCAGGTTCCACCCGGTCTGGCGCCAGTGCTTGCCGAAGCTGTCGGTCAGCCCGAACGTGCCCATCGGGGTGGTGCCGCTCCCCTGTTGCCGCTGCGACCCCCACACCAGGCCGCCATAGCCGATCCG
>DATCYH010000441.1:0-10079 GCA_036570405.1 Nocardioides sp. | reverse complement strand
CACGACGGTGGTGACGATCAGGTCACCGCGGCCGGTGTTGCGCAAGCCGGGTACGCCGCGGGCGCGCAGGACCTGCTCGGTGCCCGACTGGGTGCCCGGCTTCACCTCGAGGGTGAAGCTGGTCTCGACCTCGGACTCCGTGCCGTCCTCCACGAGGTCGCCCTTGAGGGTCGGCAACGTCAGGGTGGTGCCCAGCGCGGCTGCGGTCATCGGCACCGAGACCGTGCAGTGCAGGTCGCTGCCGTGGCGGGTGAAGGTCTTGTGCGGGGCGACGTGGATCTCGACGAACAGGTCACCGGCCGGGCCGCCACCGGGGCCAACCTCGCCCTGGCCGCTGAGCTGAACGCGGGTTCCCTCGTCGACGCCGGCCGGGATCTTGACGGTCAGGTTGCGGCGCGAGCGCACGCGTCCCTCACCCGAGCACTCGCGGCAGGGCTCGGGGATGGTCGTGCCGAAGCCACGGCAGGCGGCACACGGGCGCAGGGTGCGGATCTCGCCGAGGAACGAGCGCTGCACCTGGGCCACCTCACCAGCGCCGCGGCAGGTCTCGCAGGTGACCGGCTTGCTGCCGGGAGCGGCGCCGCTGCCGGTGCAGGCCTCACAGACGATGGCGGTGTCGACCTTGAGGTCGTGGGTGACACCGAACGCGGCCTCCGCCAGCTCGATCTCGAGCCGGATCAGCGCGTCCTGGCCGCGGCGCACGCGGGGACGGGGACCTCGGCCGCCGCCGCCAGCGCCACCGCCCTGGCCGCCGAAGAAGGCGTCCATGATGTCGGTGAAGGAGAAGCCAGCGCCCTGGCCGAAGCCGCCGGCGCCGCCCATTCCTCCGCCGAAGGGGTCACCGCCGCGGTCATAGGCGGCACGCTTCTGCGGATCGCTGAGCACCTCGTAGGCCAACGAGACCTCTTTGAAGCGCTCCTGTGTCTCCGGGTCCGGGTTGACGTCGGGGTGCAGTTGTCGGGCCAGTTTGCGGTAGGCCTTCTTGATCGCATCCGCCTCCGCGTCGCGGGGCACGCCGAGGAGTTCGTACAGGTCGCTCATGAGTCCTTCTTGTCGCTGGGCTCTGGATGGTTGGGTGATTCGTGCCGCGAGGTCATGCCTCGTCGAGGATCCGTGACACGTAGCGGGCCACGGCCCGCACGCTTGCCATGGTTCCGGGGTAGTCCATGCGGGTCGGCCCGACGATGCCGAGGGAGGCCAGGGCCTGGTCCTCGGGGCCGTAGCCGGTGGCCACCACGCTGGTGGCGGCAAGTTCTTGGTAGGGGCCCTCGTGGCCGATCCGGACGGTCACCGCTCCTGCCGAGCCGGCCTCGCCGAGGAGCTTGAGCAGGATGACGTGCTCCTCGAGGGCCTCCAGCAGCGGCCGGACGGTGTCGAACCCCTCGCCGAACCGGGCCAGGTTGGCGGTGCCGCCGACTGCCACGCGCTCGTCGGAGCGGTGGTCAGACATCGCTTCGACGAGTGAGGCGGCAACGGCCTGCGCGGTGTCGCGGAGGTCGGGCTCGGTCTCCTCGCCGACTCGGCCCAGGGCGCGGATCGCCTCGGCGATGATCTCGCCGGTTGCGGCGTGGTTGACCGAGGAACGCAGCTTCACGAGCTCGTCGTCGGTGAGTTCCCGCTCGCACTCGACGAGTCGCTGCTCGACCCGGCCGGTGCTCAGGATCAGCACCACGAGCAGCCGGTTCGGGGCCATGGCGACGATCTCGATGTGCCGCACCGTGCTGCGCGAGAGGGTGGGATATTGCACGACCGCCACCTGCCGGGTGAGCTGGGCGAGCAGGCGAACGCTGCGCTGGACGACGTCGTCGAGGTCCACCGCGCCCTGGAGGAAGTTCGAGATCGCGCGCTGCTCGGCGGCGCTCATCGGCTTCACCTTGGTCAGCCGGTCCACGAAGAGGCGATAGCCCTTGTCGGTCGGGACCCGGCCGGCACTGGTGTGCGGCTGGTGGATCAGTCCCTCGTCCTCGAGGGCGGCCATGTCGTTGCGCACCGTGGCCGGCGAGACACCGAGCTGGTGCCGCTCGACCAGGGCACGCGAGCCGACGGGCTCCTCGGTGGAGACATAGTCCTCCACGATCGCCCGGAGCACGGCCAGTCGTCGGTCCTCGACCATTCCGGACTCCTTCCGTCGTTGTGGCGCCAGCTTGGACTCTGGCACTCCGTTGTCGCGAGTGCCAATCCTACTCGCCCCTCGAAGTCGCGCCGAACCTGCAGTTCTTGCGCGTCGAGCCTGCAGTTGTTGCGCGTCGAGCCTGCACTTGTTGCGCATCGAGCCTGCACTTGTTGCGCGTCGAGCCTGCAGTTCTTGCGCCCACTAGCCTGATCACGTGCCCGACTCCCCTGCCGTCCTGACCGAGATCGCCGACCGCACCTGGGTCGCGCGTGATGACTTGATCGACGTGAACCTCACCGTGATCGGCGGCGAACGCGGGCTCGTCGTGGTCGACACGCTCGCATCGACGGCGGCGATGGCCCGCATGCTCGAATCGATCCGTTCCCTCGGGGCAGGCCAGGTCGTCGGCGTGGTCAACACCCACGCCCACTTCGACCACGTCCTGGGCAACGCGGTCTTCGAGGGCACCCCGATCCACGCGCACGAGGCGACCGCCGCAGCACTGGCCACCTTCCGCGACACCAGGACGGCGTACGACGGGAGTGAGGGTGATCGGGAACGTGCGGCCGAGATCGACGCCTCGCCGGTTCTTCTGCCGGACCGGACCTTCTCCTCGGCGCAGGTCATCGACCTCGGCGACCGTCAGGTCGAGCTCCTGCATCCCGGGCGCGGACACACCGACGGCGACATCATTGTGCGCCTGCCCGACGCCGACGTCGTCGTACTGGGTGACCTGGTCGAGGAGTCCGGCCCACCGGCCTACGGCCCGGACTGCTGGCCGATGGAGTGGCCCACAGCCCTCGACCTGGCGATCTCGTTGATGACCGACCACACGGTCGTGGTTCCGGGCCACGGCGCCGTCACCAACTCCGACTTCGTGCACGAGCAGCGAGGGCAGATCGGCGTCGTCGCAGAGACCATCAGGGACCTCGCCGGGCGCGGGATCCCCGTGGGCCAGGCGCTGGTCGAGGGTGGGTGGCCCTGGCCCGAGCATCTGCTGGATGAGGCCGTACGCCGTGGCTATGCGCACCTGCCCCGGACCGCCAAGCGGTTGCCACTCATCTGAACTCGCCCGTCTGACCGTGCGGGGCAACGACTCACTTCGGGTCGCCGTCGGCGAGCAGGCCGTAGAGGCGTCGCCGGGTCTCGCCGAGGATCTCGGCTGCCTCGGCCCGCTGCTGCTCGGTGCCGACGGTGACCACCTGCCACACGGCTCCCATCACCTGTCCGACGACGGGCATCAGGTCGCCGATTCCACCGGCTGCGGCGCGTTCCTCGTCGGTCTCGCGGAACGCCTGCCATGTCGCTGCGAGCTCGTCGGCGTGCGAGTCGACGTACGCCTGCCCGGAATTGGTGAGGTGCAGCAGGCGGCGTCCCTGGGTGTCGCGGCCCTCGACCAGGCCCTCGTCCTCGAGCTGCTGGATCGTCGGGTAGACCGAGCCGGGGCTCGGCTTCCACGCCCCCTCGCTGCGCTCGGCGATCTGCTGGATCACCTGATATCCGTTCATCGCCTCCTCGGCGAGGACGGAGAGGATCGCGGCGCGTACGTCGCCACGCCGGGCCTTGGGTCCGCGCCGGGCCCCGCCGCCACCGACTGGGCCACCGAAGCTGCGGACGAGATCGTTGACCCACGGAGGCGTGACGGGGCGGCCTCGGCCACCGGCCCAGCTCCCCCAGGGGTTGTTGCCGCCGGGCCACTGCCCTTGCCATCCGTTCATGACCGACTCCTTCTCGTTCCGTTCAAGCGATACGTTGACGATATATCGCGATGGTCTCTGGAACAACTGGTTCGCGGCGGTCACACGACACCCGTCGGCGTGCCTGAGCGGGAGCCGGCCGGTTCCCTCCTAGCGTTGGCCCGGTGACTCCCCCCGCTTCTCGTGATCGCTATGGAACCGACGTCCTCAGCACCGACTGGACCGCCCCCAAGAACGGTCGCGCCGTGGAGATGGAGGCCGACATCGGCCTGGTGCTCGAAGAGGTCAGCACCGACTGGTGCGGCGAGGTCGTCGCCGTGGACCGGGACATCGACACGGTGACCTTGGAGGACCGCCGCAACCAGCGGCGTACCTTCCCGCTCGGACCGGGATTCCTGCTCGAGGGCAAGCCGGTCATCCTGACTCGACCCACCCGGTTGAAAACACCGGCGAAGCCGACCCGCACCGCGTCGGGATCGATTGCCGTGCACGATGCCAAGGCCCGGGTCGCGCGCGCGAGCCGGATCTTCGTCGAGGGCCGCCACGACGCCGAGCTCGTAGAGAAGGTGTGGGGCGACGACCTGCGGATCGAGGGCGTGGTCGTGGAATACCTCGGCGGCGTGGACGACCTCTCCGACCACCTGCGCGACTTCAAGCCCGGACCGGATCGCAAGGTCGGCGTGCTCGTCGACCACCTGGTCAAGGGGTCCAAGGAGAGCCGGATCGCCAGCTCGATCGCGCACTCACCCGTCGGCAAGCACGTGCTGATCGTCGGTCATCCGTTCATCGACATCTGGGCAGCGGTCAAGCCCGCGCGGCTCGGCATCGAGAGGTGGCCGGACGTCCCGCGCAACATCGAGTGGAAGCACGGCGTCTGCCAGCAGCTGGGCTGGCCGCACCGCAACCAGACCGACATCGCGCGTGCCTGGAAGCACATCCTCGGTGGGGTGCGCGGGTTCCAGGACCTCGATCCGGCGCTGCTCGGCCGGGTCGAGGAGCTGATCGACTTCGTCACCAGCTGACGAACCAGCAGTTGTTGCGTCTTGAACCGGCAATTGTTGCGGTCGCTGGCGTCAACAACTGCAGGTTCGGCGCACCACAACTGCCAGTTCGACGAACAACAACTGCCAGCTCGACGCGCAAGAACTGCAGGTTCGCGCTCAGACCAGGTCGCGCACGACGGCGTCGGCAAGCAACCGCCCCGAGGTGGTCAGGACCATCCGGTCGCCGACCAGCGTGACCAGTTCCCGGTCCACCAGATCGGCCAGCACGCCGCGGGCCGCCTCGTCGAGGACTTCCAACGGCAGGCCGTCGTGCAGTCGCACCTCGAGCAGGATCCGTTCGACCCGACGGGTCTCATCGTCGAGCACCTCGCGGGCCAAGGCCGGGCTCACTCCCTGGGCCAGCCGTCCCGCGTAGGCAGCCGGGTGCTTCACGTTCCACCACCGCGTGCCACCGACGTGCGAGTGCGCGCCGGGTCCGACGCCCCACCAGTCATCGCCCTGCCAGTAGAGCATGTTGTGCTCGCAGCGCTGCTCACGCGAGGTGGCCCAGTTGGAGACCTCGTACCAGCCCAGACCGGCAGCCGACATCGCCGCATCGGCAGCCAGGTATTTGTCGGCCAGGTCGTCGTCATCGGTCATCGGGACCTCGCCGCGACGCACCTGCCGGGCCAGCGCGGTGCCGTCCTCGACGATCAGCGCGTACGCCGACACGTGGTCCGGGTTGCAGGCCAGCGCGGAGTCCAGGGACGTCTGCCAGTCCTGCATCGACTCCCCCGGCGTGCCATAGATCAGGTCCAGGCTGACCTGCTCGAACCCCGCCTCGCGGGCCCAGTCCACCACCGCAGGCACCCGCAACGGGTCATGCGTACGGTCAAGGACCCTGAGCACGTGCGGCACCGCGGACTGCATCCCGAACGACAGCCGGTTGAAGCCGCCCTCGCGCAGCGCCTGAAGGTCCCACAGCGCCACGCTGTCCGGGTTGGCCTCGGTGGTCACCTCGGCATCGTCACTCAGGCCGAACTCAGCCGAGATCGCCGCCAGGATCGCCGAGAGGTCCGCCGGCGGCAGCAGGGTCGGCGTACCGCCTCCGAAGAACACGGTGTCGACCCGCCGGTCCACGTCACCGAGCACCGCTCGCGCGCGACGGATCTCGGCGATCGCCGACTCGGCGTACGTCGCTCGGGTCACCCCCTCGCCGAGCTCGGTGGCGGTGTAGGTGTTGAAGTCGCAGTAGCCACACCGGACCGTGCAGAACGGAACGTGCACATAGACGCCGAACTTGCGCTCAGCGATGCCCTCGAACGCCGACTCCGGCAACGACCCGTCGACGGGTGCCGGATCACCGGGAGGAAGTGCGGAGGGCATGGCGCCATCCAACCAGCCGGTGGGTCAGCCTGGCACGTCGAGGGTCGCGAGGCAGGTTCGGGAAAGCACGAACGGGTGCCGACGCCGTTGGCGTCGACACCCGTTCGAGGGTGATCGGCTGTGTGGAGACGCCGAGCCGCGCGGGCTCAGGTCACCGAGTGCCGGATCAGGTGTAGAGCGAGTCGATGACCGACTTGTTGTTCTGCTCGACGACCTTGCGCTTCACCTTGAGCGACGGGGTCAGCTCGCCGGACTCGATGCTGAGGTCGTTGTCGAGGATGACGTGCTTCTTGATCGTCTCCCAGCGGTTGAGGCGACCGTTCAGCTCGTCGACGTAGCCAGCGATCATGTCCTTGACGCCCTGCGAGTTGACCACCTCGGTGTAGGACTTCCCGGCCATGCCGTTCTCCTCCGCCCAACCGGTGACCTGGTCCGGGTCGAGGCTGATCAGCGCGACGCAGTAGTTGCGCTCGGCACCGACCACGAGGAACTGGCTGACGTAGGGGCAGATCGCCTTGAACTGCGACTCGATCGCCGAGGGCGCGATGTACTTGCCGCCGGAGGTCTTGAACAGGTCCTTCTTGCGGTCGGTGATCTTGAGGAAGCCGTCGGCGTCGAGCTCACCAATGTCACCGGTGTGCAGCCAGCCGTCCTGCAGCGCCTCGGCGGTCTGCTCGGGCAGGTTGTGGTAGCCCTCCATGACGTGCGGTCCGCGCACCAGGACCTCGCCGTCCTCGGCGATCTTGAGCTCGGTGCCCGGGAACGGCGTACCGACGCTGCCGATCTTGAAGTGGTCGGGGTGACCCACAGCCGCACCGGCCGCGTTCTCGGTCATTCCGTAGCCCTCGAGGATCAGGATGCCTGCAGCGTTGAACCACTCGGCGATCTCGCGGTTGAGCGCTGCAGAGCCCGAGATGAAGAAGCGGACCCGGCCACCGAAGCGGTCGCGCACCTTGCTGAAGACCAGCTTGTCGAACAGGCCGTGCTGCAGCTTGAGGCCGAGCGGGATCGACTGGCCCTCACGCTTGCGCTTCTCGACCTCCAGACCCACGGCGAAGGCCTTGTTGAACAGTTTCTCCTTCGCCCCGCCCTCGGCCGCCTGCATGGTGACGATGCGGCTGTAGGCCTTCTCGAAGATGCGCGGCGCGGCACCCATGAAGGTGGGCTTCACGATGGCCAGGTTGTCGATGATCTTGTCGATCCGGCCGTCGATCGCGGTCGCGTAGCCGCACGCCATCTGGGCGGACAGCAGGACCTTGCCGAACGAGTGCGCCATCGGCAGCCACAGGAAGTTGAGGTCGTCCTCCCCGAGGATCTTCTGGCTGGCGATCGCCTCTCCCTCGAAGACCCACGCACGGTGCAGCAGCCGCACGCCCTTGGGGCGGCCGGTGGTGCCGGAGGTGTAGATCAGGGTGGCGAGCTGGTCGGCACGGATCGCCTCGGCGTGCTCGACCACGGCGTTCGCGTTCTGCGCCAGGTAGTCGGCACCGAGCTTCTCCAGGTCTGCCAGGCTGATGATCCAGTCACCGTCGGACTTGCCATCGAAGGTGACGATCTTCATCAGGTGCGGCAGCTCGTTGCGATGCTCGACCAGTTTCGCGATCTGGCCGTCGTCCTCGGCGAAGACCACTCGCGACTCGGAGTCGCCCAGGATGTACGCCGTGTCGGCGGCGTTGGTGGTCGGGTAGACGGTGGTCGTCGCGGCACCGGCGAGGGTGACTGCCAAGTCGGCGAGGATCCACTCGTAGCGGGTCGTCGAGGCAATCCCGACGCGCTGCTCGGGCTCGATGCCGAGGGACATCAGCCCGGCGGCAAGGGCGCTGGCGCGGTCGCCGACCTGGTTCCAGGTCACCGACTCCCAGTTCTCTCCGACCGGGAACCGGAAGGCCTCCCTGGGCCCTGACTTGTTGACGCGCTCCAGGAACTGGACAGCAACGTTCTTGGGCATCGTGTCGATGAATGATGCGTCGTAATTGATCGGCATGCCAGTAACCTAGATCACTATTACTCCTCAGTACACGTAATCTCGCCAGACAGTCCAAAGAATGGGTGATTCAGCCCTTCGTCCCGGTTTGGATCTTGGTCCTCAACGACTCGGCCAAGCCGTCGATCCGGAGCAGATCAGGCTGGAGATGACGCTCGGTGGTCAGCGCCCGGAACAGGTGTGTGACGGTGATCGCATGGTCAGGGCGGTGTTCCACACGGATCTCGTCACCCACCCGGAGCTGTCCCTCCTCGAGCACCCTGAAATATGGTCCCGGTCGTTGGTCCAGCGCGAACCTCTTCACCCATGCCGTGTCGTCGTAGCCGCCCAGGCCCATCCAGTTCTTGAAGACGCTGCACGGAATCCGTACGTCGGCCACCTCCAGGAGGACCTCTCCGATCCGCCAGCGCTCGCCGACCAGTGCGGCGTTCACGTCGATCCCGGTGGTGGTGAGGTTCTCGCCGAACTGGCCGTTGCGGATCACCCCACCGAGCTCGGCCTCCCACCGGTCCAGGTCCTCACGGGCGAAGGCATAGACCGCCTTGTCCGGCCCGCCGTGGTGCACGGTGTCGGCGACGTGGTCACCGTCGATGCCCGTACGACGTACCCGGACGGGATCGGTGACCGCTCTCTTGTCGATGGCAGTGCGCTTCAGGTTGCCCGCCCATGCCTCGTCACGAGGCAGGCCGACACTGATCTGGAGCACGGAAGCAGTCACTCAGCCACCCTTCCAGATCGACCCGGCACTGTCAGCCGGATTCCCACAGGTTCGGCCACTCCACACGGCGGTAGAGGTCCGTCATGACCACTGAGAGCGAGCTCCACCTGCCCAGCGCCGTCCTGTTCTTCGGTGGCGGAGGGCCGGCGCCGGCCAGTGCTGCTGCCGCGTTCAGCCCCGTGGCGGAATCGCTCGCTGCAGCGCTTGCCGACCTGCCGAACGGCGAGCTCCGCGTCATCACGGTCAACGGCACCGCACTGCAGGTCGGGTTCTGGGACACCCCCATGCAGAACCGAGCCCTGCTCGCTGACCTCGCCACCAGCCCACTGCGCGACCGCGTCGAGGCGTCCATCGTCGACGGACAGGCATTCGCCTCGGTTGCCGTGGTCGACGGCGACATCCGACCCGCGCTCACCCTGCTCTCCCAGGTCTGTGGCTCGATCCTCGAGGACACCAGCGCCGACGCGATCTGGTTGCCCGAGCAGTCCTTGGTCACCACCGAGGCGATGTTCATGCACGACCTCTACGAGGACCAGATTGAGCGCACCTGGTTCCGCGTCCACGCGATGCGGATCGGTGGCGACTCCCCCGATGCCCTCGCCTTCACCCGAGGGCTCCGGGTGCTCGGGAACCACGAGCTGCAGGTCAGGCTTCCCGGCGAGCCTGCGGAGCTGTTCACCATGCTCACCGAGGCTGTCGCGACGTGTCTGCGTCAGGAACGTCGCCTCGAACCGGGCTCCGAGATCGTCCTCGGCGGCACGACGCACCGTGCCGTTCCCGGCGAGGACCTCGTCGACGAGGGCGTTGCGGTCCTCGACCTGGTGCCGTCCGGCGACTCCGCCGGTGCGCCGGAGGAGCCCCACAAGAAGAAGGGCTGGTTCTCCCGGCGCTGACGCCTGGTTCCCGCTGCCTGGTTCCCGCTGGCTCGTTCCCCCGACTGCTCCCAGATACCTAGTTCTGGACCGCCTTGGCCACGGTCACGCAGGTGGTCAGCCACGCGCGTTCCTGGCCCGTCAGCGCGCGGTCTGCGCCCATGGCCTCGCGGATGGTCCAGGACGCGTTGTGCACCATCCGGAGCACCAGCCAGTCGCGCGCCCGGTCCTCGTCGAGGTCGGCCGCGTCGACGATGGTGTGGAAACGGCGGCGCAAGCCGTCACGCACGTCGCCGGCGAGCTCGTCGAAGCGATTCCACAGCATC
>DATCYH010000440.1:0-8174 GCA_036570405.1 Nocardioides sp. | reverse complement strand
CGCTGCGTCTATTTCCAGGACGTCACCACGCCCTGCAACAAGCGGGATCCCGGCAGCGGCTGCTCAGCGCTCGACGGCTATGGCCGCTACAACGCGATCCTCGGTGCCAGCCCCGAGTGCGTGGCCACCCATCCCTCCGACCTCGCCGTCGCCCTGTCGGCACTGGACGCGACGGTGGTCGTGCACGGCACCGATGGCGAGCGCCGGGTGCCGTTCGAGGACCTGCACCGACTGCCCGGCGACCGGCCGGACCTCGACACCGCCCTCGAGCACGAGGACCTGATCATCGCGGTCGAACTGCCCTTCTCGGACCTCGCCATCCGGTCCACCTATCGCAAGGTGCGCGACCGAGCCTCCTACGCCTTCGCCCTGGTCTCCGTCGCCGCCGCAGTGCAGATGGACGGTGACCGCGTGAGCGACGTACGGATCGCCTGGGGAGGGGTGGCACACAAGCCGTGGCGCGCCCACCGGGCCGAGGCCGAGCTCATCGGACGTCCACTCACCGAGGAGGCCGTCCGTGCGGCGGTCGACGTCGAACTGGAGGATGCCCGGACCGGTGAGGAGTCGGCATACAAGATCCCGATGCTCCGCAACACCACCGCCGTGACCCTGACCCGGCTGGCGCAGGAGGCACGATGAGCGAGCAGCAGACGGAACAGCAGACCCGGCCCGTGCGGATCAAGGCGATCGGTGATCGACTGACCCGGGTCGATGCCGTCGAGAAGGTGACCGGCCGGGCGACCTACGCCGTGGAACACCAGGGCCCGGAGGTCACCGACCCGCTGCACGTGTGGCTGGTGCAGTCGACGATCGCCAAGGGTCGGATCACCGGCGTCGACAGCACTGCCGCCCTGGAGCACCCCGGCGTCGTCTCGGTGATCGACCACACCACTGCCCCCCGACTGGCCGACACCTCGGACCGGGAGCTGGCGGTCCTGCAGGACGACCGGGTCGGCTTCCACGGGCAGATCGTGGCTCTCGTGCTGGCCGAGACGCCGGAGGCCGCGCGCCAGGGCGCCGCACTCGTCGAAGTCTCCTACGACCAGGAACCGCACGAGGCCGAGCTGACCGAGCACAACGCCACCGAGGCGCCGGAGAAGGTCAATGCGGAGGCGGCCACCGACACCGACGAGGGCGACGTGGATGCCGCGCTGGCCGATGCGGAGGTGCTCCTCGAGCGGACCTACCGCACGCCGTATGAGCACAACAACCCGATGGAGCCGCACGCCACCACCGCTTGGTGGACCCAGGAGGGTGACCGTCCGCTGCTGTCGATGTTCGACTCCAGCCAGGGCGTGCACGGCGTCGTCCAGACACTGGCCCCGGTGTGGGGTCTGGAGACCGACCAGATCCGGGTCCGCGCGCCGTACGTCGGCGGCGGCTTCGGCAGCAAGGGCGTCGCGCACGCGCACGTGATGGCCGCTGCGCTGGCTGCCCGCACCACCGAGGGTCGCCCGGTGCGCCTGGCCGTGACCCGGCAGCAGATGTTCGACCTCACCGGCTATCGCACCGCGACGATCCAGCACGTCCGGCTCGGCGCCGCCGCGGACGGCACGCTGAGCGCGATCCACCACGCGGTGCAGGAACAGACCTCCGCGATCAAGGAGTTCGCCGAGCAGACCGCCGTGCCGGCGCGGATGATGTACGCCGCGCCGCACCGCCGCACCAGCCACCGGCTCGCCCGACTCGACGTGGCCGTCCCGTCCTGGATGCGTGCGCCCGGCGAGATGCCGGGGATGTTCGTCCACGAGGTGGCCATGGACGAGCTCGCCGAGGCGTGTGGCATCGACCCGATCGTGCTGCGTGAGCGCAACGAGCCCCAGCTCGACCCCGAGACCGGCAAGCCGTTCAACGACCGCAGGCTGCTCGACTGCCTGCACCGCGGGGCGGAGCGGTTCGGCTGGGCCGACCGGCCACCGACGCCGCGGGCGACGCTGGACGGGGACTGGTGGGTCGGCACCGGCGTCGCCTCCGCGACGTACCCCGCGAACAAGATGCCCGGCAACACCGCGCGCGTGCGGTCCCTGGGTGACGGGCGCTACGGAGTCGCCATCGGCGGCGTCGACATCGGTACCGGTGCCCGCACCGTGCTGACCCAGATCGCGGCCGATGCGCTGGACGTGGCCACCGCGGACGTGGAGCTCGAGCTCGGCGACAGCCGCCTTCCCGCTGCGACCGTGGCGGGCGGATCGTCCGGCACCAGCTCGTGGGGCACCGCGATCGTCGCGGCGGCGCAGCTGTTCCGTGCCGACCACGGCTCCGATCCGGACCCCGGGCTGGAGACGACCGCCTCGGCGGCCGACGCCGCCGTGCCAGACGACAAGGCCTACCACTGTTTCGGTGCCGTCTTCGCCGAGGCGCGGGTGAACCGTTGGACCGGCGAGATCAGGGTGCCGCGACTGCTCGGCGTCTATTCCGTCGGTCGGGTGGTGAACCCGACCACTGCCCGATCCCAGTTCATCGGCGGACTGGTGATGGGTCTGTCGGCAGCACTCTTCGAGGAGGGCTATCGGGACGCGCGGTTCGGGCACACGGTCACCCGCGACCTGGCGACCTATCACGTGGCCGCCCACGCCGACGTCCTCGACGTGGACGCGGAGTGGTTGGAGGAGTCGGACGACGAGTTCACGCCGATGGGCTCACGTGGCATCGGGGAGATCGGCATCGTCGGCACCTCGGCGGCCGTCGCCAACGCGACCCACCACGCCACCGGGGTGCGGGTCCGTTCCTTCCCGGTCACCGCGGACGCGTTCCTGGACGTCTGAACGCGCAGGAACGCGCAGGAACGCAAGGAAGCTAGCGGCTCGAGACCCGCCGTCCACGGACCTGCACCGGCTGTTGGTGACCGACCGGGTTGTGATGCTCGCCCAGGAACACCTTCACCTTGTCGCTGTTGGCGAGCACGATCACGTGGTCGTCGTGGATCTGGCTGATGTCTCCGCGCACCAGGACCATCCCGCCACCGAGCTCCATCACGGTGTCGTCGGGCTTGCACCTGGTCAGGTCCTCGGTCGCCTCGATCACGAGCATCCCGTTCCGCCGGGCCCAGAACATCAGGGCGAGCATCAGTACGACGGTGATGTTGGCCATCACGGTCAGCCACACGGCCAGTGATCCGGGCGGCACCTCGTCCACGGCGCGGTTGGTCTGCGGGTCCTGCGGCAGGTGTTCCACCCGGAGTTGCTCGTCGGCCTTGGCCTCCTCGAACGTCTGCCGGGGCACCTCGACGGTCCAGGACTCCTGGTCGGGGTCGAGCGCGGCAGGCAGCCGGAAGGTGAGGAAGAACTTTCCACCGAACGCCTTGGAGTCGGTCACCTCGGCGGTCGTCTCCACGCCGTCGCGATCGAGACGGTGATCGGTCCACTTCAGGTGACCCAGCGGCAGGTTGATGAAGCAGAGCAGGACGATGGCCACCACGATGGGCCACAGTCGTGAGGGCCCAGACGTCGCAGACATGGGCCCATTGAACAGCAGCGGCCCGGGTGAGGTGCCCGAGCACCGCGGGATGAGGAGCACCGGCCCGGCGAGCGGTAACCTGCCCCCGTGTCCTGGCTCTTCACCATCGTCGTCGCCTCCTATGCAGGCGTGATCGCGATCCTCGCCGCCGCCGTCGCCTCCACCTCGGCGTTGCAACCAATGGAACCGCTGGTCAGGCACGGGATGAAGGTCGCCCAGGTCGCCGGTGGACTGGTCGCCGCGGTCGCCGGCCTCAACCTGCTCCAGGGCCACCAGCCCGACCAGGTGTGGATCTCAGCCGGCTATGCGATCGCCGTCGTCGGCGTACCGTTCATCCTGCTCACCCGCCAGCCCGACGAGGACGGCGAGCCTGTCGAGCCTGTCAGCCTGTGGGTGATCGCGATCGCGGCGATCACGATGGCCGTGCTCCTGGTCCGGCTGCAGCAGACGTGGTGAGCCCGTCGACCGGTCCCCGCAGGCGCTCGACGGGGCGGCAGGTCCTGGTCGCGGTGTACGCCGTGTTCGCGGTCGCCGCGGGTGCGCGTTCCGCGGTCCAGATCGCGACGAAGTTCGACGAGGCCCCTGCTGCCTACCTGCTCTCCGCCTTCGCCGCCGTGGTCTATGTCGTGGCGACGGTGGCGCTTCGCTACCAGGGTTCGCGGGCCTTCGCGGTGGCGCTGTCCTCGATCTCGATCGAGCTGGTCGGAGTCCTGGCCGTCGGCGCGCTCAGTCTGGCCGATCCGGGACTCTTCCCCGACCAGACGGTGTGGTCGGACTTCGGCAGCGGTTATGGCTTCGTGCCGCTGGTCTTGCCGGTCATCGGCCTGGTCTGGCTGTGGCGCCAGGCCCGTGACCGCTCGGTCCATCCGGCTGCCCAGGACTCCCCTGCTTCCTGACCTGGCGCTCGTGGAGCCACCTCAACCGCAGGCCCAGGTCGATGCCGATCAGTGCGCCGAGTGAGTTGGCGACGATGTCGATCAGCGTCGCCGACCTGTCCGGCAGCGCGGCGTACTGCAGGAACTCGATCAGGAAGGTCGCCGCGACGCCGGTGAACACCCAGTGCAACGGGCTGATCCGCGGCCAGAGGAGCACGCCGAGCAGGGTCAGCGGAACGAACAGTGCCACGTTGAGCACGAACTCGATGACCAGGCCGCTGATGAAGGTGATGCCCACCCGGCCCAGCAGGGTGTGCAGGTCCAGCACCGCGCCGGCCGGGGTGTCCGGCTGGGGCCAGAAGACCAGGTATGCCGCCGCGGCGACGTAGACCGCGAAGACGACGGCAAGGAGGCGACGCATGCCGACCATCCTCCCAGTGACGACCAACGTTTCCCCACCAGTCGATGGATCCCGGTCACTCAGTGACCGGGATCCATCCCACCCTCCCCGGTGAATCGGTGGGCGTCGAAGCTCGCTGGCTCAGTAGCCGAGCAGCTTGGACGCCAGGTCGGTGAGCACCTCGGTGGCGCCGCCACCGATGCCGATGATGCGGGCGTCGCGGTAGTGCCGGTCGATCTCGGACTCGCGCATGTAGCCCATCCCGCCGTGGATCTGGACGGACTCGCTGACCACCCATTCGACGGCCTCGACCGCGGTGTTCTTAGCCATCAGCGCGTCGAGGATCATGTCCGGGTCGGTGACCGGGGTGGTCAGGGACTTCTCGATCGCGGCGCGGGTGACGGTGCGCGCGGCGGCGGTGCGCCGGTGCATCTCGACGAGCTTGTGCCGGATCACCTGGCGGCTGGCCAGCGGCTTGCCGAAGGTCTCCCGCTCGCGGGCATACTTCGCGGCCAGGTCGAGGGCGCGCTGGGCGGTGGCGTGGCCCTGCAGGGCGAGGCCGAGGCGCTCGTTGACGAACTGCTGCATGAGCAGCAGAAAGCCGCCGTTCTCCTCGCCGACCAGGTTGCTGACCGGGACGCGGACGTCGGTGAAGCTGAGCTCGGCGGTGTCGGAGCAGTGCCAGCCCATCTTGCGCAGCGGACGGGCCACCTCGAAGCCGGGGGTGCCCTTCTCGATGACCAGCAGGCTGACGCCCCCGAAGCCTTCGCCGCCGGTGCGCACCGCGGTGGTGACGTAGTCGCCACGCACTCCTGAGGTGATGAAGGTCTTGGCGCCGTTCACCACGTAGTGGTCACCGTCGCGCACGGCGCGGGTGGTGATGTTGGCGACGTCGCTGCCGCCGCCGGGCTCGGTGACGCCGAGCGAGCCGATCAGGTCGCCGGACATCGACGGCTTGACGAAGCGCTCGATCAGGTCGGCGTTCTTGCTGTCGATGATGTGCGGTGCGGCGATGCCGTGGGTGAACAGCGAGGCGATCACGCCGGAGCTGCCGCCCGCTTCGATGATGGCCTCGGTGACGATGGCGGTGTCGATGGCGTTGCCGCCCTCTCCGCCGACCTCCTCGCTGAAGCCGACGCCGAGGATGCCGGCGGCGGCCGCGGCCTTGCTGAGGCTGCGCGGCAGCTCGCCGTCGTCCTCCCACTGAGCGATGTTGGGGACGATCTCACGCTCGGTGAAGCGGGTCACGCTCTCGCGCAGTGCCTGGCGTTCGGGGGTGTTCCACTGGTTCATGAGGGGTCCTTCGGTGATTCGGAGAGCAGGGGTCAGGAAAGGGTCTCAGCGACCGGTCCAGCGCGGCTCGCGCTCCTCGGCAAAGGCGGCGACGCCCTCGGTGGCGTCATTGGAGAGCAGGACCGGGCTGGCCAGCTCGCTCTGTCGAGCGAAGCCGTCCTCGGCGCTCCAGGTCGGGGCGTCGTCGATGATCTGCTTGCCGACGCGCACCGAGAGCGGTGCGTTGGCTGCCATCCGTCGAGCCAGGTCCAGCGCGGTGTCCAGGGCCTGGCCCGCAGGCACGACCCGGTTGACCATCCCCAGCTCGGCCAGGCGTGCGGCACTCACCGGGTCACCGAGGAGCGCGAGCTCGAGGGCCACGGCACGAGGGAGCCGGACCGCTGTGCGCCACAGGCCACCGGCGGCGGCGAGCAGGCCACGCTTCACCTCCGGCAGACCGAAGGTCGCCTCCTCGCTGGCGACGATGAGGTCGGCGCACAGGGCGAGCTCGAAGCCGCCGGCCAGGGCAGCACCCTCCACCGCGGCGATCATCGGCTTGGTGGGCGGCTCAGCGGTCAGGCCGAGCGGGCCACGGCGGTCGGTCACGGGGACCTCTCCGCGGTTGGCCCCGGCCAGGTCCATCCCGGCGCAGAAGGTGTTGCCGGCGCCGGTCAGGACGAGCACCCGGACGGTGTCGTCGACCTCTGCGTCGTCGACGGCCCGCTCGAGGAGCAGTGCGGTGCGCCGGTCGATGGCGTTGCGCACCTGCGGGCGGTCCAGGGTGATCACCCAGACGTCGTCGCCGTCGCGCTCGGTCCGCACCGGCGCCGCGGGCGACTCGGGCAGCTCCTGCCGGTTGCCGCTGAGCTTGATCCGGTCCTTGGTGAGCCGGATCGTACGTCGCAGCGGGTCGCCCTTGGTCAGCACCGCGATGTCCTCGGGGGACTCGCGGCGGAGCAGGACGCGCTCACCCTCGGGAGTGATCGCGGAGACGATCGCGCCCTCCACGTCGCCGGCCCGGTCGTAGGAGACGGTGACCGCCTCGACCACGGCACTCCCCTCGAGCTCGGTGCGCACCGGACGGGGCGCGGGCCGCTCGAAGGCAGGCTTGAGGTGGGCGAAGGCCTTGCTCGGCGGCGTCGCGGAGTAGACGCCCAGTGCGTGCTTGGTGGCATACCAGCCCAGTGAGCTGGACAGGCCGTACTGCTCGGGGTTCTCGCGCAACATCGGCATCATCGTGGACACCGCGTGCAGCCCGTAGTTGTTGCCGGGCCCGCCGGCCGAGGTGAGGCCGCCGGTCACGCTGAGCGGCCGCTCGGGCGAGTCCCAGGGCAGTCCGAGGGCCTGGGCACCGAGCTGAACGGCGGCCGGGAAGCAGGAGTAGAGGTCGATCGGGCCGAGGTCGTCCACGGTGATCCCGGCGTGGTCGAGGACTGCGGCTCCGGCTGCTGCGATCGCCGGCGAGGAGGCGAGGTCGGCGCGTTCGGAGACGAACCACTCGTCGGTGGCCGAAGCTCCGGCGTGCAGGAACACCCAGCGGTCCTGGCCGATGCCCAAGGCGTGGGCGGCGGCAACGCTGGTGACGATGACGCCGGCGGCCAGGTTCACCTGGAGGTTGGCGCACATCAGTTTGGTGTAGGGGTCGCTGACCGCACGGTTCGCCGTGGTCGCGGTCGCGATCTCCTCGGCGGTGCGCTCGGTCGGGTCCCAGGCATGGGGGTTCTTCGCGGCGACGGAGCTGTTGCGGGCCCACAGGTCCGCGATCCGGGCCCGGTGCTCGTCGACCGGGACTCCGGCGGCACCGCGCAGGGCCGATTCGACGAGTGCGTAGACGAAGATCGGCGCACCGAGGCCGACACTGGTCTCGGCCTCGTTGTTGGCCGGTCGGTCGACGCCGATCACCCGGCCGGGGGCGGCCCCCTCGGGCTGCCGGGTCCACTCGGGCTCGCGGCCGTCGGACTGCAGGGCCGAGACGGTGCTTCCGGCCTCGGCGCCACTGACCAGGACGACATGGGCGTTGCCCTGGGCGATCTGGAGTGCGGCGTCGTTGACGGCCAGCTGGGCGCCGTCGCCGCCGTACGGCGAGGTCTGCACGGTCGCCGCGTCGTCCGCGCCGACGAGCGAGGCGACGAGTCCGGCCTGGTTGCCGTAGGTCCACGAGGCGCTCGGAA
>DATCYH010000439.1:0-22560 GCA_036570405.1 Nocardioides sp. | reverse complement strand
GCGTCGCGGCCGCTGCTGCTGGCCCCCGCGGTCGTCCTGGCCGGGGTGGCGGTGTCGCTCGGCCTCGCTGCGGAGCCGCTGCTCGTTGTCTGCGAGCGGGCGGCCGATGGTCTGGTCGACGTCGGAACGTATGTCGAGGCGGTGACGTCGCCATGACCGGGGCCCGTGCTCCTCGTCCTGTCCGCCTGGCCCTGTTCGTGGTGGTCTACGGGTGGCACTACCTGAAGGCCAACGTGCAGGTCGCAGCGACCATCCTGACGGGCCGGCCGCGGCTCGCGCCGGCCCTGGTCGAGGTGCGGCTGCGGTGCCGGACCGACGCAGAGGTGGCCGCCTACATGGGCTTGATCACCCTGACTCCCGGCACTATGGCAGTCTCCCTCAGTCCTGACCGCACGCGGCTGATCGTGCACGGCATGCACGCCTCCGACACGACGGCATTTCGCGCAGACCTGGCGCGGCTCGAGGCGGAGCTGCTTGACGCCGTCCGCCGGCGGGAGCGGGGCGGCACGGCCCCGGACGAAAAGGAAAGAAGGTGAGTGGCGTGGAGCCGACTCTGGGCTCGGTGCTGGACCTCGCGCTGTTGGTGCTCGCGGGCACGCTCGTCGCGGCCATCGTGCGGATGGTGCGCGGCCCCACTGACGCCGACCGGGCACTGGTGGCCGACGTTGGCTTCGCGGTTCTCATCGCCGCCGTGGCACTCCTGGCGGCGCGACTCGACGAGCCGACCCTCTACAGCCTCGTCATGGTGGCAACCCTGGCCGGATTTCTCACCACCGTCGCCCTTGCGCGGCTGGTCGATCGGCGTTCGCCGTGAGTGCCCAGGAGCTGGCCGCTGGAGTGCTGGTGCTCGTGGGCGTCGCGCTGTTCGCGAGCGCCGCGGTAGGACTGCTGTGGCTGCCCGACGTGTACGCCCGGATCAACGCGGCCGCGAAGGCCGCCGGACTTGGCGTGGTCAGTGTGTTGCTCGGTGTCCTGATCCTCGACCCTAGTCCGGCCTCGGTGATCACTCTCAGCCTCGCGATCGTGCTACAGCTGCTCACCGTGCCTATTGCCGGCATCGCCATCGCCGAGGCGGCGTGGCTCTCGAGAGCCCCTCGGACACCAGGCACCCAGGACGAGCTCGAATCTCCACCCTGAAGGTCGTGCAGCCCATGAGGGGCGAGTTGGTTGTCGACGAGCGAGTGGGCCAGCGCGGGAACTGACGTAGCCACGCTCGCGGAGTGCCGTGATGACTTGGCCGTCAATCGCTGACCTGGGTCAGGTTGGGTACGACAGCCGAGTCCTTTCGGCGGCCAGGACGAGGAGCACGATTTTGAACGAACTAGAGTTCGTGATAACGTTGTCGCATGTGGGCTTGGGGGGTCCATCGCTGGATGAGACGGTCCTGATGCGTTGAACGTGCCCGGCTCGGGCTTCACTCCGGTGGCGGCTCGACCCGTTGATCCGGTTCCCGGCCGGCGCCCGCGCCTACTGCGACGGTGGTGATCTGCATGGTTGACCTTCGTGTCCTCGGCTGGCGAGCGATCCGGTCTCGTCGGTGGTCTGCTCGTGTCCTTGGTGTTGGGCGGGGATGGACCTGACATGAGCACAGACGAAGTTCTGATGGTCGCCGTGGGCTGGGTGCTCTTTGAACCGCCCCGGAGTGTCCGGAGACTCTGGTGTGTCCCGGGTTCCACGTAGTGGAGATTCCTTGGATCCTCATGCCACGGTGATGATGCGGTTGCGTTCGAACTCTATCGGGGAGAGCCATCCGAGTTGGCTGTGACGGCGCTTGCGGTTGTGCCAGATCTCGAGGTACTCGAAGATCGCGTTGGCCAGCTCCAGTCGGGTGTTCCACTTCTTTCGGTCGAGCAGTTCGACTTGCATCCGCGACCAGAACGACTCGATCATCGAGTTGTCGTAGCAGTCGCCGATGCTGCCCATCGACGCGAGCAGTCCGGAGTCTTTGGCCCGCTTGGTGAAGGCCCAGGAACCGAACTGGACTCCCTGGTCGGAGTGAATGATCGTTCCCGGATCTGGGCGCTTGCCGAGTCGGGCATCGATGGCCATGCCGAGCGCATTCGTGACCAGCGCTCCGGTCGGGGAGGCGTCGATCGACCAACCCACGACTCGGCGGGAATAGGTGTCGAGCACGACGCAGCAGTAGACCTTGCCTTCGCGGGTCGGGTGCTCGGTGATGTCGGTGACCCACAACTGGTTGGGGCCGCTGCGGTTGAAGCTTCGTTCGACGAGGTCGGTGGCGATCGTGTCGGGCATGATCCGCTTCCACTTGCGTCGTCCGGTGACGCCCTGCAGGCCGGCACGGCGCATCAGGAGCTCGATCTGGTTGTGCCCGACGAGGACGCCGCGTCCGAGGGTCAGTTCGGCATGGACCCGCTGGATGCCGTAGGTGCCCTTCGACTCCGCGTGGACCTCCCGGATGAGGTCGGTGAGGATCGCGTGCCTGATCACTCGCTGCGACGGCGCCCGGTCACGGTGCTCATAGAAGCCGGACTCCGAAACGCCCAGGACCCGGCAGGCCACCTGGACCGGGAGGTTCTCCGCGGCGATCACTTCGATCGCCGCGTACCGGCTTTTGGGCTGGTCTCCTCCTTGAGCAGGTCGACGGCTCGACGCGCGATCTTCAACTCGGTCTCGAGCTCGGCGATCTGCTTCTTCGCGGCTGCCAGTTCGCCCTTCTCGGCCGTGGTCAGACCGGGCTGCTCGCCGCGATCGATACGGTCTTGGCGGCGCCAGTTGTAGATCGTCTGGTCGCTGACGTCGAGATCGTGCGCGACGCTAGCGACGCTCCGGCCTTCGGCAAGCAGGTCGAGGACCTTGCGTCGGAACTCGGCTGGATAACCCGGTCTTCCCATCTGAACCTCCTGGTGTCAGGCACCAGAATCCAGAAACTCAGACGCCGTGGAACCCGGGACACACCAAAGTCTCCGGACACTCCGGGGCGGTTCACGATCGTGTCCACCTCGCCGCTGCGGCGCTGCCACCTGCCCACGATCGTCGGGTCGAAGCTGCCGTTGCGGTCCCGGGGAACCTCGATCTCGACGGGGCCGCAGTTGTCGGTCAGCACCGTCTTGGTGCGTGTCCCGTTGCGGGAGTTCCCTGAGTTCCGTCCGGTGGGGTCATGCCGGTCGTAGCCGAGGTGATCGGTCATCTCCTCGTCCAGCGCAGTCTCGATCACCGTCTTCGTCAGCGCCTTCAACAACCCATCGGGACCAGTCAACGCGGTCCCACGCTCCCGGGCCGAACGCACCAGCTCCCGGGCCACCTCCAGCTCCTCGGCCGAGGGGCGTGTCAACGCCTCAGGCGGCTGCTCGGGCCGGTTCGCGTCGTGGTTCTCCTGCCCCTCCTGCGGCACCTTCGCCGCCCTGATCGATGCAGACATGTCCTGCATGTTCTCGGTCATCACTGACCCTTCCCGCCAACCGAATCAGGTCGGCGTGTCAGGCCACTTACACCGAGTTCCGGACACTCCCCGGTTCAACACGATCCTCGCCGGTGTCGTGCTGCTCCAAGTGGGCTTGGGATTGTGGGAGCTCTGTGTCGGCGACTTGGCCTTGCCGGAGAGTCTGGCAACGCACACTTTCGACGAACTCGAAGCCAAGGTCCCCGGAACCTTGGTGCTTGTGCTGGTGGTGCGCTTCTTGGAGGAACTCGTCCAGGACCCAGAGCCGCAACAGTTGCTCGCGACGGGCATCGCGGTCACTCTCGTCGGCGGGCTCCTGGTCCTTGTCATGCGCTGGCGCCACTGAGCGGCGCCTACTGGCGCCGTTCTACTGGGACTGTCCCATGAGCGATCGTCGCTCGGAGGGTGACCGGTGCGGGATCCGCTTGCATGACTTCTCCTCACCGGGGCGGTTTCAACCGGGTCTCAGAACTCTTCTTTGAGTTTCGGGGGGACGCTGTTTGACCTGCGCAAACGTGGCGCGAGCTGCCGCGTCCCCCCGGGTTCGGAGGGCCCGGGGGGACGGATAGGGGGACGCTGAGCCGCCACGCTGCGGTCCGTGACCAACGTCAGTGGCGTCAGAGTGTCCGATTCGTGCGCGCCGCGGTTGCTTCTCCGTGGCGTGAGGATGTTGCGACGACTGCTGGCTCGCGCCTCGCGGTACGAAAGGACATGGTCATGGCCGGTTGCCAGACTGGTCCTCGTTCCTCAGGTCGGGGTGCTCGACGGTCTTGAGGTAGCGGGTGGCGCCTTCAACGCTGAGCCCGAAGAGGTCGTAGATGCGGCGTACGTCGCCGCCGGTGGCATGGATCTCGTGCAGTATGCGGTCTTCGCGCAGGGCGCGCGGGCGGATGCGGCTGTCCCTCCAAGGAAAGGACGGACCGCCGGGGACGAGACGCGGCGCGGTGCGTCGGTTGATGAGCAGGTGCGGGTTCGCGGTGGCCGGCCAGGTTCGGTTGCGGTGGTCGAGCCAGGCGCTCAGCCGTGTCCTCACGGGTGCGGCGAGCGGGATGTCGCGGCCCTCGAGGTGGAGCCGACCGTCCACGATGTCGGTCAGCTGCAGTTCGCGGACCTGCCTGCCGGTCAGGCCATGGAAGGCCACCAGAGCGACAGCGAGCGCCACGGCCGGGTTCGGCGAGTCGAGCTCGGCGCGGATCAAGGCGGGGTCCAGCGGCAGCGGGAGGGTCGTCGGCACGCGGGTCAGGTCGACGCCCTTCATGGGGTTGGTGAAGACGAGCCGGCGGCCTTTGAGGATCTTGAACAGCGACTTCAGGCCGATCTCGGCGAAGTGGCGGTGGCTGGTGCCAGCGGGCAGGGTCGCGAGGGCGGCCAGGATGTCGTCCTCGCTGATCTCGGCGAACGACTGGCGCCCGGCTTCGACCCATCCCTGTACGACGGGCGCGAGACCTTGGATGTGGATCTCGACGGTCTCGGGTTCGCGGGGCAGCTGGCGTGGTGCTTGTCGGGATCCGCCGAGCATGATCTGAAGCCACAGCTGGAGGTGATTGCGCATCGTGTCCGGGAGGGCTCCGGACTCGATGAACTTGGCGTTGAAGTACCGCTCGACCCGGGTCGGGACGTCCTCGATCAGGAGCCCGGCTTCGGCGAGGACGTCGAGGGTGGAGGTGATGGTGCCGTCGTAGCGGCGCAACGCCACGACGTCACTGGCGCGGACCTTCGCGGTGGGAGTAGGTCGCAGGATCTGCAGCAGCCGCAGGGACTGGATCACGGCATTGCGCTGCCTGACGCTCCAGCCATAGCGGCGGGCGTGATCGGCGACGATGGCCGCGCAGTACCGGGTCAGTTCGCTGTCCTCGACCAGGAGGCGTTGGCGCAGCACCTCGGGGTCGGGGTGCATGTCGAACAGGGTCAGCTGTTCGAGCGCGTGGTCGTCGAAGCTGGTGCCGGGCTGGCAGGGCAGCTGGTTCTTGTTCTTCGTCGACCAGCGATGGTCCCAGCGGACGTAGTCGGGCAGCGGTGTCACGCGCCGCTTGAAGACCATGTTCGCGAAGAAAAGTTGCTGGCTGTCCTTGCTCGCCGCGGCGACGTCGGGTGCTCGGCCGGGTTCCTGTTCGAAGCGGGCATTCTCGAGGCACAGGCGACAGGCTTGACGGTCGCTGACGTGGCTGGTGCGGCCGCAGCAGGCGCAGGTGCCTTTCGGGTAGTGGCTCTGCCACCAGCGACACGACCAGCAGGTCCAGTTGTGGCGGGGGTAGACGCCCCAGGCCAGGCAGCCCTTGCAGGATCCGATGTGCTCGGGGCTGCGGGGATGGCACCGGCTGCACAGGCCCTGGCTGAAGTAGTCGGTTCGTGTGCGGCAGCGGTTGCACGGTGGAGCCGTGAATGGCCCGCCTGGCAGGCACTGGTAGCAGATGTCGACCCTGGGGCTGGTCCACGCGACGCGGTTGCTCTGGCAGGCGTTGCACTTGGGCGGCAGCCGCAACGCGGCGTTGGGTCCGGGCGCGGGCATCTCGATCGTCTCGTGCTCGTCGTGTCCGTGAGCGGTGGGGGTGCGGGCTACAGCGGTGGGGTCGAGCGGGGCTTGCCGAGCCGCGGTGTGACCGCCGGTGGCGTGCCGCCGTTGCCGTTCGGATCGCCGTCCCCGTTTCCGCCGTTGGCTGTGTCGGTGTTGCGGGGACGGCGCGCGGCGACCTTGCCTGGCTCTACTGCCATCAGGTCGTTCGGGGTGCATTCGAGCACGGCGCACAGGACGTCGAGCTCTTCGAGGCGCATCGTCGGCGGGGTCCCTGCCCACCACGACGACATCTTTCCGGCGGAGATCTCGAGCCCCGCATCTGCCAGCATCCGCCGCAGTTCTGCTGACTTCCAGATCCCTCGTTCGGCGGCCCGTAGCCGCAGGCTCCACTGCATCTGGATCCTCTCCTTCAGTGCATCAGTCGGGTCAGTTTGGTCAGTCGATATGGAGGCCCAGGCGGGCCTCAATGCGGTCGCTCGCGCTGTTCCACGCGCGCTCGATGTGGTCACTGCGGACGTGGAGGTAGCCCGACGTCGTCGCCAGCCACTGGTGCCCAAGGAGTTCCTGGAGCGCCTTGATGTCCATCCCGGCCGCGTACAGCGACGAGGCGCAGTAGTGCCGCAGCACGTGTGGCGTCATCCGTCCCGACCACGCCGGCAACCACACCTCGACCTGTATTCCCAGGGCGCGGCGCAGCGCGTTCGCACCGACACGTCCGCACTGGTCCAAGTCGCGGTCGAACCGCTCAGAGGGCAGCAGCGGCGCGTCCGGGTCGGCCCAATCCTCGCCGTACTGCGGGCGGACCTCGGCCAGCCACCAGTCAATCAACTGGTTCGCGCCGTTGATTCCGGGCACCAGCCGGGGCTTTGGGCCGCGGCCGCCCGAGCCCTTGCCGTGGCGGACGTGGAGCTTGCCGAACTCACCCAGATCGGGGCGCCAGTCACGGATGTCGAGCATCACGGTCTCGTTGATCCGCAGCCCGAGTCGACGCCACAACGAGGCAGCGAAGTAGTCGCGGGCCGCCGGCAGGTACTTGCGTGCCTGAGGGACCGACCCGCGCCAGGCGGTGAACAGCGAGTCGATCTCCTCATCCGACGGCGGCACCCGGATCCTGCCCAGCGATGCCCCCGACTGGCGATTGAACTCATCGATCGGTTGCTCGACCACGACACGGGTGGTGCGGCGGATGGTGCCCTCGTAGCGGGCGATCACGAAGTCGTAGAAGCCCGACAGCGCGCCGGCCTTGCCCGCCCGAGTCGACACGCTGAGCCCCCGCCGGCGCTGCTGGGCCAAGAAGGCGTCCGCGTCCGCACAGGTTGCCTCCCACAGGGGAATCGACAGCGAACGAGCGAACTCGATGACGATCGCCCTGGTCGACCCGATGTGGCGGTCCGTCAGCCCTGCCGCGGACATCGCCAGCGCGTACTGGTCAACAAGCTCCTGCTCGAAGTCCGCGACTGCCTGCGCACCTATCAGTGCCGGATCAGCAGCGCTGCCACCCGGCAATGCCACCAAACCCATCAGTCACCGACTTCAAGCGAGGCGATCATGCGTCGACAGTACATCGAAACCGTCAGGCAGAGCGACAATCCTTCAATTCAGGTGCTGATGAGTGTCGAACCGGCACGACCTGCACGAACTCAGATCAGGGCCTCCAGGCGTCCGATCGAACCTGAGTTCCTAGAGACAGCCGCTTGAGCGCGCGCGACCTCGGGACTGACCTGTTATGAAGAAGCTGCTGCTCGCGGGACTGCCCGTCCTGATCATCTTCATGGGGCTGCCGTTCCTCGTCACGCTGATGGTGGTGATGACGACCACCGCGGCCGCCGAGTGCCGCACCCAGAGCAGCCAAAACACCGCGCCCACCGAGCTCGGTGACCTCGGAGCCATCGACGGCCCGGTGGGCGGCCCGGTCAACGGCAAGATCACCATGGCGCAGGCCAACATCCCGCGGCGCTCCGGCCTCGACGGGTTCCGGGCCTCCATGCCCAAGGTCCTGTCCAAGAACCCCGAGTTCGTCACCCTCAACGAGGCCAGCGGCTGGAGCCTGGAGCAGATCGAAGCCGCCGCCCCCGGCTACTCAGCCTTCCGGGTGTCGGAACCGGCCGGCACCGGCGACGGCGCCGAGCAGGCCATGGGCAACGTCGTGCTCTGGAAGAGCTCGACATGGACGAAGGTCAACGGCGGCCGGGTCCAGCTCGTCGACGACGACAAGACCTTCTACGACGGGCGCCCGGTCACGTGGGACCGCTTCGCGACATGGGTGATGCTGCGCCGCGCCGACGGCGCCGTGGTCTCGGTGGTCTCCACCCACCACATGACCAACCCGCACCGCTGGCCGAAGCAGCACGGCAATCCGCCGCTGACCCGGCCCCAGCAGTACGGCGCCGGCATGGACATCCTGCTGCAGCTGCGCAACTCCCTGGCCGCCCACGGCCCGGTGCTCATCGGCGGCGACATGAACACCCAGGCCTCCTACACCGACATCCCCTGGACGGCCGCCGCGAAGATGAAGGCCGCCGGCTACGGCTGGCACAACCACGGAGTCGACTTCATCTTCTTCCCCCACCACCAGGGCGCCCGCCTCGAGCAAGGCTGGGACGGCACGATGGTGTCGGACCACCACTGGCTCTCGGCCCGCATCGCGATGAACGGCGCCGGCCCCGAGACCGCCCCCGCGCCCGCGGCCACCAGCGATGGCGTGGTGAACGCCGCCCACACCACGAGGACCTCGGCCGAGCCGCCAGCCGGCGACGTGCTCGCCCAGCTGATGCGCCTGCGGTTCGCCTTTAACTACCCGACCATGACCGCCGAGCAGGCCCGCAACGCGATCACCATCGCCCAGGTCGCCCGCGACCTCCAGGTGACCCGCTACGGGCTGCAGATCGCGATCGCCACCGCGATCCAGGAGTCCAAGCTAGTCAACCTCACCGGCGGCGACCGCGACTCAGGCGGCCTGTTCCAGCAGCGACCCTCTGCCGGCTGGGGGAGCCGGGCCGAGATCACCAACCCCGTCCTCGCGGCCCGCGCGTTCTTCGGTCAGGCCCAACACACCGGCAACCCGGGTCTGGTCGACATCCCCGGCTGGCAGACCATGCCGCTCACCCAGGCCGCGCAGGCCGTCCAGGTCTCGGGCTATCCCTACGCCTACGCCCAGTGGGAGGACGCAGCCGGCGACATCACCGATCTGCTCGGCGGCGACCTGCCGGACCTTCCCGACGACGGCTCCACCACGAACGTCGCCAACTGTCAGGGCGAGACCGTCAACCCGATCACCGTCGGCACCCTCAACCTGCTCGGCGCCGGACACACCGACAAGGCGGGGGAGCGGCCCGGGTACGACACCTGGGACAAGCGCCTGCCCGGGGCCATGCGCACGATCGAGAACGCCGGCGTTTCGATCGCCGGCCTCCAGGAGGTGCATGGCCCGCAGGCCCAGGCGCTGCAGAGCCAGTACGCGGCCAAGTGGGGGATGTACCCGGCCAGCGGGAAGGCACAGAACCGGGTGATCTGGGACCGCAACGAGTGGGAGCAGACCGACGGCCGACTCGTCGACATCCCGTACTTCGGCGGCAAGGACGTCGGCATGCCCCTGGTGCAGCTGACCTCGACGACCACCGGGCAGGTGATCTGGGTCTGGAGCATCCACAACCCGGCCAACACTCAAGGAAACGCCGCCGGGCACCGCCAAGAGGCGCTGCGCCGCCAGCTGGCCACGATGACCGAACTCGCCGGCACCGGCACCCCTGCGGTGATCCTGGGCGACTTCAACGACGGCAAGGACGGCAACTACGCCTCGCACTGCGCACTGACCCCTGAGCTGAGCAACGCCTTCGGCGGCTCTGCCGAGCCCTGCAAGAAGCCCAAGAAGGACGCGCCGATCGACCACGTCTACGGCGCGAACCTCACCTGGGCCAGCGCCGCGGTCGACACCAGCACCCAGGCCAGCAAGATCGCCGACCACCCGCTGGTGACCGCCACCACCGCCGGCAGCAGCGCCGGGTGCGCCGTCGACTCCGGCACCGCTGAGGCCAAGTACAACCTCGGGCCGGTCAAGCCGCAGCTGACCCAGTTGGTCAACATCCTCGGCCCCATGTTCGACATCAAGACCGTCGGTGGCTACCGCGCGAGCGCCACCGACCCCAACGGCCACCCGGCCGGCCTCGCAGCCGACTTCATGACCTCGAGCAAAGCGCAGGGCGACCGCCTCGCCGACTACGCCCAGGCCAATGCCGGCAAGCTCGGCATCGACTACATCATCTGGTACCAGCGGATCTGGTCGGTCGCCCGCGCCGGCGAGGGCTGGCGGCCGATGGAGGATCGCGGCGGCGCTACCGAGAACCACCTCGACCATGTCCACATCAACGTCAAACCCGGCGCCTCGGTCCAGCCCGTCGGCCTCGAGGGGGCCTCCTGCGACGAGGTCGTCTACCCGGTGCCCGCGCAATACGTCGGCACAGACAACCACAACTGGCACGAGACCGGCCCCTACTGGTCCAAGTGGCACACCGGCACCGACTTCTCCGCACCCTGCGGAACCACCGTCTACGCCGCCCACGCCGGCACCATCGAGATCGACACCACCCAGCGTTCCTGGGCCGGGCCACAGCTGGTCAAGGTCACCACAGGCGCCGGCGGCCTGACCACCTGGTACGCCCACATGCAAACCGTCAGCGTCAGCCGCGGCCAGACCGTCGCCGCCGGCGAGCCGCTCGGCCAGGTCGGCAAGGAGGGCAACGTCTCCGGCTGCCACCTCCACTTCGAGGTCCACCTCAAGAACGGCTCCATCTACGGCCCCGACAACGTCGACCCCTCGACCTGGCTCGCAGAGAACGCATCACCCACGAGTAGCGCCGTGTGATCGCACCGAAGCCCTGACGGCACATAGGTGACCAGCAAGGCCCAACGACCCACGACCGCCTGGAGGTGGCCAGACCGATGCAGCGCGAGCGACGACGAGACCCCTACCCGTGGACCTGGGAGATCCCGGTAGCCGTTGCCCTGGCGACCCTGTTCGTCATCGTCATCGGCATCCAGCTCGGCCGATCAGTCGCCAACCTGCTCGCCGGCGCCGGATGGACCTGGCCCGACGCCAACGCCGGCGCGTTCCCCTCACCCATCGGCACCGCCTTCTGGACCAGCCTTCCCGGCGTCCTCGGCGGCAACGCCGACGCCGGGCTGCCCAGCCCCACCCCCGACGGCCTGGCCGGTAGCGGCCTGGTCTGGGGCAGCCTCGCCCTAACCGAACTCTCGCTGCTGACCGCGACCATCTGGCTCGGCGCGTGGGCCTACCAGCGCTGGGGCCCGGGCCGCATGCGCGGCATGGCGACCGCAGCCGAGGCCGAGAAACTCCTGGGCGTCACCCGACTCCGCAAGGTCGCCGGCATCGTCCGACCTGACCTCTACGGCAAGCACGCCGCCACGACACCGGCACCTGCCCAGCGCGCCGGCGACCTCACCGAACAACCCGGCCCCCAGCTGGGCCACGGCCTGAGCCCGTGGCTCCTGGACGGCCGCCGAACGAAGGAAGACCGATGAACAACGAGACCCCACTGCGCGGCAGACCGACACTTCACACCCGCGGCCGCCGCCGCGCGGGCAGCATCATCTGCCGCCGGCGGGGACACCGCCCCGTCCTGGTCGAACGCCACTACTACGTCTCCGCCGGGCCCGTCGAGCTCGTGGGGGAGGGGCGCGACCTCCTGTCCGGACTCACCTTCCCAGTCCTCGGCCGGCGAGCAGAGGAGAGGCACGGCCGCGCGGTCATCTGCCGCCGTTGCCTCGAGCCGTGCGGGGACACGATCCCGGAGGTGACCCGATGAAGCTCAGGTTCGACCCCTGGGACGTCGGCTGGCGCATCGGTGACGCCCACGAGCCGCGAGGCGGCGAGCTATGGGTGCCGTGGGACCGCACCGCCGGCGTGATCGGCCCGCAGGGATCCGGCAAGACCCTCGACCTGCTCACCCCCGCGCTGCTCGGCGCACCGGGCGCTGCTCTGGTGACACTGACGAAGGTCGAGGACCTGCTGCTCAGCCTCACCGAACGCTCCCGCGACGACCGCCCTTGCGTGGTGCTCGACCCCTTCGGCCTGGCCGAGGGCGTCGTCGACGAGCTGATCTGGGACCCGATCGCCGGCTGCGTGGACCCCAAGGTGGCCGAGCGGCGCGCCAAGGCTTTCACCGCCGGCACCGTCAAGGGCGCGATCACCGGCGGCACCGGCGATGATGCGGCGCGGTTCTACGCCGCCGAGTCCGCGAAGGTGCTGCAGGGCTACTTCCACGCCGCGGCGCTGACCGGTAGGACGCTCGAGGACGTGCTGCAGTGGGTCGCCAACCCCAGCGCAGCCACCCAGCCGATGGAGATCCTGCGGCGGCACCCGCACGCCGAGCCGTTCTGGCACGGCCTGCTGCACGGTGCGCTGAACGGTGACGACCGCACGGCCGGCAACACCGTCACCACGGTGCAGCAGGCGGTGTCGCTGTTCTTCCAGGCCGACATCCGACGCCGCTGCATTCCCAGCCCCGGACGTCCCGCCACCGACCTGGCCGACGTAATCCGTCGACGCGGCACCATCTACCTCCTGGGCCGTGAAGACCCCTACGCCTCGGCCAGCCCGCTGATGACCGCCGTGGCCGAGCACGTCTTGGACACCGGCCTGCTGCTGGCCAACAGCTCGCCGTGGGGCGGCCGGCTGTGCCCGCCCCTGGTCTCAGTGCTCGACGAGCTGCCCTCGACCGCCCCGTTGCCGACCCTGCGCACCCGAATGGCCAACGAGCGCGCCCTGGGGCTGTCGTTCATCTGGGCCGCTCAGACCCGGCCCCAGCTGACCAGCATCTTCGGCGAGCACGAGGCCCGGGCACTGCTCGGCCTCACCAACGCCCTGGTGATGTTCGGCGGCTCCAAGGACGTCGCCTTCAACCAGGAGATCTCCGACCTCCTCGGAACGGTCCGCATCGGCCGGGTCACCCACTCCACCGGCGGAGCCAGCGGCGGTGGGCGCAGCTTCTCCGGCGACGACATCCCGATCATGCGGCCCGAGGAAGTCCGGCAGCTGCCCGAACGCCAGGCCCTGGTGGTCGCCGAGAACGGCAAGCCGATCATCGCCAAGCTGCACCGCTGCGTCGAAGGCAAGGCCGGCGAACGACTGCTGGCCGACCAGCGGGCGCTGCGCGAGCGCCTCACCAACGACCGGCGCATGGTCATCACCCCCGAAGCTCGCGCCACCGCCGCACTCGTCGAGGCACGCCGTCTCGGCTTCGTCGACGACGAGACCGACCACTCAAGGAGTGAACTGTGACCACCGAGCAGCAGACCCGCCGGGCGGCACCCGCGCTGATGGTCTTCCCGTTCCCCGTCCCCGGGGGTCATGTCCGCCTCGCCTACCGCGAGCTCCACATCGCCATCAACGGCACCGAGGAGGAGAAGAAGGCCCTCGGCAACCACGCGCTGTTGTCGCGGCCCTGGGAGCCGGCAACCTGCCTGGACCCCGAGCTCCGTCACGACCTGTGGGACTGGCTCGACGACGTCGTGATCTGGCTCAACCGCGAGTACACCTGGGACGTCTCCGGGCTCATCCCCAGCTGCTGGCCTCTGCACCCGCACCTGGTCCACGAGATCGCCGTCCTGGCCGACCAGCGCCGCCGCGCCGGCCTGGCGATGACCAGCGACGCGCTCGAGGAGTGGCACCGCTACTGCCTGCCGGCGTTCACCGACCGGATGCGCAACAGGCTGCGCACCCATTGCGACGACGAGCACAAGAGCTGGCCGGCCAAGCCGCGCCACAGCGAGCACCTGGCCGACGCCAGCCGCCAGCGCCGCGAGAACACGTTCGCCCACGACATCGACGCTCTTCCCGTCAACCGGCGAGCACACGAGCAACCGCCGGCCGGCCCACCGCGGCTCGGCCTTGTCGACCTCGACACGGGCGAGATCCACGACGACGAGACGGGCGGACCTGAGCCGCGCACCCGAACCGAGAAGGGACCGAGGGAATGACAGAGACAACGATGCAGATGAAGGAGCGCTCCGAGGCCATCGGCCGAGCCCAGCGCGCCATCAAGGCTCTCGGCGAGCACCCGCGCTCGAGCAAGAAGGAACTCGGCCACGCCCGCGAACATGTCAACGCCTGCTACTCCCACGGCTCGGGCGAGTACGTGTGGAACGCCGTTGCACAGGTCGAGGCGATGGCCGAACGCCGCTACGGCGTACCGAGCACCGAGGAGCAGCGTCAGCTGGCCGAGGCGACGGAGGACATCGAGGAGCCTGCGACAGCCGCCCGGGGCCGAGCGGCCGAGGACCGCGCAATCCCGTCGACGTCGACGACCACTGTCGAGATGCAGGAATCATTGACCGCGGTCCCGAGGGCTGCTTTGACGAAAGCGGCTCGATCGACGGCGGTCGTCAAACTGTGAGCGAGTCTTTCGGGGGAGAGGTCATCCGTGCCCGCTCACCGTCAAGCAGGTCGTGGCCCCTCTGCATGGCGATGGACGCGACCACACCGGCTGGGTCGCGCTCGGTGACGCGGCGGGAGACATCAACTGCCCGCCCCTCCGCCGCAGTCACCTGTGCCATGCGGGGGTCTTCCTCCATCCGCTCACTCATCGAGCAGTTCCAATTGTCCGTCATCCGTGGGGACGCCACTGAGGAAGGCCGCGCGGACGTCCCTGAGTCGTCGCCCATCGGCGAGGGCCCAGAAGTACCAACCGTTCGTGGCCTTCTTCCGCAGATGCTGGCCAGCGCCAGATGGCGTGGCGAAGGCCTTACCGTTGAGGTGGATTCGGGCATCATCCCCAATAACTGCCTCGGTGCCAACGAAGTCGCGGTGGGTGGCGACGAGCTTGTCGCCAGGCGCCACAAGGCCCACCTCGATCAGGTGCTTGAGCTCCACCCAGTCCCGCGCCTTGGTCTGCGGGTCGACGACCTGTCCCCGGTGGCCATTAGGGACCGGCCACACCTGCAGCAAGGCGTCGACTAGGGCGGACGTTCGCTGGTCGATCAGGTCTTCGTCCCACTCGCGGTCCTGGGTCTGCTCGATCAGGTGTCCGGTGAGCTTGATGGTGTTGTGTTGGAGGAGAGCCTTCTTCTTGGTCTTCCACCGGCCGTTAGAGACCTTGGAGTTCAAGGGACCGGTCAGCAGTGTCAGGTTGCCTAGACGGTGTACGCGTGACTGCCGCTCCTGCTTGTCCTCCGGTGAGTCGACCGCCCAGTTGTCTTGCCACTTCTGGGGAAGGATGTGCTCGATAGGGAACCCCGCCCGCTCAACCTGCGGCTGCTTGGTCTCCGCCCGGTAGGAGTTCTCGATCGCCTCCAGAAACGCTCGCAGGCGGGCCCGCGGGTACCGGCGAAAAGCAGACTCAAAGGCGAGGGTCTTTCGGATCTCGTCGTCGCCGGGCCAGTAGGTGCTCGCCACGTTGAGGCGTGCCAGCTGCGCGATTACTCGATCCGCCAGCTCATCTGCGGGCGCGGTCGAGTGCGACTTAATGATGTCGGCCACGATGCGGCCAAGGTCTCCGCCGGACAGTCGGAGCAATTGCCGACGCACAACCCAGCTCTCTGCTGCCGCGACGATCCTGTCGACATCCTGCGCAGGGACGTCACGACCCGGTTCGTGCAGCCACAAGAGCAGCGGCTTCAGGAGCTCGACCCCGCTCGCCTGCATCCGGTAGACCGCCATCTCGACGACGCTGAGGTTGCCTCCCGTCTTGGCCGCTGCCTCGGTCCAGGCTTCGTACTGCGCGGCCTGCTGCTTGAGCACCGGCAACAGATCTGCCATTTTGTGACCGGCCTGGTGCTCGACGTACGACTTGAACCTGGTGAAGGTGGATTGTGGGCTGATTTCCTCACCGGTTCGAGCGATCAGCCACTGATTGAGGAACAGGGAGCTGCGACTCACCAAGTAGCGGCCAACACTGACATCCTTGGTCCAGAACTTCGTCTCGAAGGGCCAATCCTCCTTGTACGCCTTCTTAGTGTCAGCGCCCTCTCCCTCGAGTCGCTGGAACACGAAGTTGCGGACCAAATCCGCGGCCGTGAGCGGCGTGCCTCGGGCGTTGAGAGTCTCGAAGATCTCCTGGGAGTTCTCCGCAGACAGCAACTCGATGGTGACCAACTGGAGGTCAGCCTGCAGGACGCTGGCGAGCTGCTCCGACTTCATCCCATAGTCGGCTGCGGCCGGATCGCCGAGCCACTGCGTGACGGCGGTGGTGAAGTACTGGTGTGCCTTCACGATCCTGGACTCGTGGTGCTTGAGCGTCGCGTAGTCGACCGGCGACTCAGCGGTCATCACCTCGTCGAAGGCCTCGTGGTCGTTGTTGAGGTGGCGCACCTTGAGCCGGCTCTCGCCCTCGGGCACGAAGTTGGTTGAGTTGTGCGTCAGCGATTCCAGCTGGCTGGCGAAGCGACTGGACTCCGCCCGGTTCAGGACAGCGCTTGTGGCGTCCATCAGCAGTTGAAGGGTGGTCAGTCGTTGCTGACCGTCGATGACGTTCCAAGTCGTGACCCGGTTGCTGCCCGCGTCGTGTGCCTGGAGGACGATTGCGCCAAGGAAGTGCTGGGGGTTCAGGTGTGGTTCGTTCATCCTGAGCTCAGCAACCCGGCGGATGTCCTTCCACAAGGGCTCCCACTGCTCGTCCTCTTTCCAGACGTACGGACGCTGGAACAGCGGGATCACGAAGTGTTGCGGCAAGTTGAACAACTGCAACGGCGTCCGTTTGAAGGTCTCCACGTGTCAATCCTGCTGTGGCCGTCCGAGAATTGCTGGGCGTCCCGACAACACGCGCGCGTGGGGCGCACTGTCCAATGCGTTCGCTTCAAGACTGTCGGGACTCCCGGCTACGGTGCTAACGCTGGAGCCCGGCCGTCGAGGTGGCTCCCGGGAGAGCGGGAAAGCATTCGATGACTGACTACGTAGGTGCACGCTGGATCCGTGCCGCGCTGCAGGTGAACCCGTACGAGTACAAGGGACGTAACGAGCCGTCCAAGAGGTACGCATCCGAGGATGACTACAACAAGGCAGTGCTCGACCAGTGTGAGGCGCTCGGCATCCGCATGATCGCCATCACCGACCACTGGTGTGTCGACACCGCCGCAGGCCTGCTCGCCGCCGCTGAAGCACGTGGCATCGTCGCACTGCCCGGCTTCGAGGCGAACACCTCGGAGGGTGTGCATCTGCTCGTGATCTTCGAGGTCGGCACCCCGTTCTCTGAGATCAACGCGGCCATCGGCATCTGTGGCGGAACTCCTGGCAGCAGCGGAACTGGTACTTGCGGCTACGGCGACGTCGTCGAAAAGGTGACCGAGCGCGGCGCCCTCGTGGTCCCGGCGCATGTCAACGTCTCGCCAAGCGGCCTTTTGGATCGCGAGAGCGGCGAGCCACTTCAGCGGATGATCAAGCATCCGTTGGTCAACGCGCTGGGCATCACGCCGAGCGCGGCCGACGCCAAGGACCAGGAGTCCATACTGGCAAATCGCAAACCGTTCGAGCGGCAGCACCCACTCGCAGTGATCTACGCCGATGACGTCACGGGGCCGAACGACCTGGCGAAGCCGGGCGCGTCGTCCTGGTTCAAGGTCAGTACCGAGCGCCTCGAGAGCCTCATGCTGGCCATACGTACGCCGACAACACGCGTGTCCGTGACTGATCCAACAGGCACTTCGCGTGCACTTATCCGAGAACTGTCCTGGACAGGCGGATTCCTCGACGAGGTCGCGATCCCGCTGTCGGAGGAACTCACGGCGTTCATCGGAGGGCCGGGCACTGGCAAGTCGACGGCCATCGAAAGTCTGCGATACGCCCTCGGCATCGAGCCGATCGGAGCGGCCGCGCTCGTCGACCACCGCGCGATCGTGAAGGACGTGCTCAAGACGGGCACGATCGTGAAGGTGACCGTCGAGACGGCCAAGCCCACTCCGCACACCTACACGATCGAGCGCCTGGTCAACGACGTCCCGATCGTTCGGGACGCCAGCGGCTCGGCCACCAACCTGAAACCTGAGGACATCGTCCCGCGCGTTGAGATCTTCGGCCAGCACGAGCTTGCAGAACTTTCGAACGACCCTGCGCGGGTTGCCACCATGCTGCAGCGATTCACCGACTCCGACGGCCCTGACCAGGAGCACCAGGGCACGCTCGCACAGCTCGCCGAAAACCGGGCGCTGCTGCAGAAGCAGGAGACAGCGAAGGAGACGCTCGAAAACGAGCTCGCAGATATCCCGCGACTCGAAGAGCAGGTCAAGCAATACGACACGACCGACGTACCGGGCAAGCTGGCCGCGCAGCAGCGTCTAGAGCTCGACCTCGCGGTGCTCCAGGAGGCCGTCGACCGCATCGGTGAGACGCGGTCCGCGCTGGCCGACCTGACGGACCCTCAGCTCGGCACCGACCTGACTGCCGAGTACGAGAACGTCGACAGCTCACCGCAGAACGAACTGCTCATGCGGGCGACCGCGGCCACTTCGGAACTGGCGACGAAACTCGCAGACATTGCCACCCAGGCCCGTGCAGCGCTCGATGCCGCTGAGCAGAAAGTGGGTTCCGCTCGGGCCGAGTGGACAACGGCAGTCAGTGAGCAGCGCGAGGAGTACAACAACGTCCTGCGCGCCCTGCATGAGCAGGGACTACAGCCCGACAAGTACGTCGACACGAAGCGGGCTCTGGAGGCACTCAAGGCGAAGCTGCCACGACGCGAGAAGCTGGATCACGAGATCGCCAGCCTGAAGGAGGTTCGTAGCAAGCTTCTCGGCAAGCTCCGTGACCACGAGAAGGAGCAGACGGAAAAACTCCACGAAGCCATCCGTGCCGCGAACAACGCGACCAACGGTGTCGTCGTCGTGCAGCCCGTCCCCGACCCGGACCGGGCGCCCATCAAGCAACTGGTGATCGACAGCCTCGCAGGCGCCAAGAACACCATCACTGCCGCGATTGACGCCGAGACCTTCTCGACGCGCGCGTTCGTAGAGGCAGCACGAAAGGGCACGGATGGCCTCGCCGCCTACGGCATCAAGGGCGCGCAGGCTGCCAACTTGCTGGCCGCCGGCGAGCCGCTGCTCAGGGAGATGGAGGAGCTCAGCGTCCGGCTTGCTGTCGACGTGAAGCTGGATGTCGGTTACGCCACCGGATCGAAAGAACTCAAGAGCATGGGTCAGCTGTCAAAGGGCCAGAAGGCGACGGCACTTCTGCTCCTGCTGTTGAGCGGATCCGACGCACCGCTCGTGATTGATCAGCCCGAGGATGACCTCGACAACCGCTTCGTCTTCAATGGCATCGTGGCGAACCTGCGGAAGCTGAAGGGCCGGCGCCAGGTCATCGTCAGCACGCACAACGCGAACGTGCCCGTGCTCGGCGATGCAGAGTTGATCGTGACACTCGAAGGAAACGGGCAGCATGGCAAGCCGGCTGCGGATGGCATCGGATCGCTCGATGACAGGAAGATCCGCGCGCATGCCGAGAACATTCTCGAGGGTGGCCCCGACGCCTTCAACGCTCGCCAGCACCTCTACGGCTTCTGAGACGACCCCTATTGGGCAGGGGGTAGAGCTGGCAGCGCCCTCCCGTCTACTCCAATGCATCATTCCGCGATTGACGCGGCTGCTGACCCTCCGCTGCGCACGGTCGTTCCGTACGCGGATCGGCTTTCGGGACGGCAACGCTCGCGCGGGTTGACGTAACGCGAGTTGTTGAACAATCCGTAGGCAATTTCAATCTACGTTGCATCTCGACAACCACGGTGTCGAGATACGGGAAAGACTGGCAGATCCCACGCGGGGAACTTGACGAACCTGCAGTCCTGACGATGAGCGTGCAATGTATTGGGCACCGCTGCTTCACGAGCCCCGGCGAGGAGCGGGAGAGTCCCACGCCAGGGGGACTGGTCTGCCCGCCCTGCGTGTGTCGACGGCCCGCCGTCCATACCGAAGCTGTGCGCCTTCGCCTGTGACAGCATCAGCGCATGAAGTTCAAGGAGATCGTGAACCGGGTCAACGGGGTCAGTTGCCCGATCTTTGGCGTGCAGTGGGACCCCGGCACCGCAGACGTCGAAGTCGCCAGGAAGGTGATCGCCTTTGTCGAGACCCGGCGCGTGCTGTTCTCCACTTACACGAACGAGGTCCCCGAGCAGTGTGCGACGTCCGTGCTGGAGATTCGCGCCTTCCTCAGCGACTTGATCGGACAGGGGCGCATCGCCGACGAGCTGTCCGGCCCCTTGAAGTTGATGCGTCGCTACTGCGTGCGGTTCCTCGAACGGGTCGGAGCCGTCGAGCGACCGGAGGGCGCGACGCGGCATCTGTTTCGCGAACCTAACTGGCACATGAACGACTATTGGTTCGGTGAGGCGCTCGGCGAACTCCGATCAGGCGTCGGGATGCAAGTCGCGATCATTGCGGCGTCGTTCGGGCTGGACGTAGACGACGACCTGGCTCAGACCCTGCCCGCACCGGATCGTGGCAGTGACTGACGACGACCTCAGCGCTCTCCGCTCTCAGATCTGCCACCTTGCTGCGGACTGGCTTGCTGGTGCGGGCGACAGTCTGTGGGTGAGCGCATGGGCCACGCAGGACAACGACACCGAAGCCGTGGCGCTGCTGACGCAGATGGTCGGTCAACTCGGTCAGGAGGCGGCCGACGCGTTCGACCATGAGCGCTGGTACGCGGCAACCGCCCTCACGCGGCAGATCGTGGAGGCGCACTACCTCATGGCCGTGTTCCGCGACGACGCATCGCAGCGGGGCCGGTGGCTGACCGCGTCAACCAACCGCATCGAGAAGTCGTTCCGACCCGGCCAGATGCGACAAGCAGCTGGGTTCAGCCACAGCGAGTACAAGCAGCACTGCACGTGGGGAGGCCACCCGAACCCATCCGCGCGGTGGCTCCTTCCGAACCACAGGGGCAAGGTTCACCCGAGCGTCCTCATGGCCGACCTCGGGATGCACCTGACGGAGACGGTGGACCTGCTCGTGGCCGTCCTCAAGACGATTCCGAGCGCGGACGCGCTCGTGGAGGGCCTCCCGCCCCAGGACGACCTGCCCGATACCTACCGACGATGGCGTGCCGAAGACCCGCTGTCGGAGCGAGTCAAGATCCCTGACAGCCCCGCCGACCTCTAATCCCTGCGAGTCGCGGCCAGACCCGACGCGCAGGGTCCCGGGCTCGGGCATGTTCGCCAGCGCGATCGAAGAGAAGAGGTGCACGCTGCAACCCGTGTCGAGGACTGCGTGCAGGGTCAGCTTCGAGCGCGACCTGGCGTTCGAAACGAGCGATGAGGGATGCGCTTCGCGAGCTCCTCGGACTCTGGTCCTCGCGGATCAGTCTCCTTTGGTCCTTGGTGGGGTAGGTGCATGCCGCGGCATCAGTCCGGAGGAGCCGGCACGGAACGCGGCACCCCCGTCCTGGGTGAGAAAGAACATCTGACTCGCCGGGTGGCCGATGAAGTCGCGCAGCACGAGCAGGCGCTCGACCAACTCGTCATCGTTGTTTGGCAGCCGTCGGTGGCTCAACGGGTCGAACAGGAGTTGCGCAGTTACGGCGCCCCGCGCGGGCGTCTCATCACGGATCTGGCGCGGCTTGCCTGGATTGTCAGCCAGCAGGTTGTAGAGGAACTTGGTGGCGCCGAGGACCTTCGGACGTGTGTCGCGGCGGTGTGACTTCTCATCGAGTTCGTCGATCACCAACAGCGGGACCACGATCCGCAGCTCGTCCTGCATTGCCGGGTGACTGGGCCCGGTGGCGTCGGCGAGCGCTTGGTGCCAGTCCAGGGCATCGAGATCGCTGGAGGTCTTCTCCATCCAAAAGTTGGTGTCGATCAACACGTAGTTGGTGAACTGACTGTCGTTTGGCGACCACGCCTTGGCTTGCTCCGCGACGGCATCCGCGGTCGCCTCGAGTACCCGCCGGCGATGCTGGAGCTCGTCGGTGATCACGTTGACGGTGGTGAGGACCGAGGTCCTGTCCGCCTGCGTCGCCCAATAGCGCGGGGTGGTGATCAACCGGTCCAGATCGCTGGGGGAGAGCATTCCCTGGAGCATGCGGATCTGGTCGGCCGCCCAGCGCAGATAGCCGTCGACGACGTCGGTTGCGCCCCCGGACACCGAGTGGGTGGCGTTCGCGGCCGACCGTAGCGTCTCGGCCAGGTGGGCGCCTGTGCCGCTCATGGGCCAGACCATGTTTCGACGGTCCACTACACACCTTCCTCACTTTCGGAAAACGTACGGACACTGCCACGGCTGGTCTGTTCTAGCCAAGCTGGTTCACCTCAGCGAAGTCCTTGAGCAACAGCCACCTCCCTGCGTCCGGAGGCCCAGCCTCGAGCTGGGGTTCGCGGCGCTCTGAGATCTCGGCACCCAACAACCTGGCCCAGCGCCGGTCGTCGTTGGCGATGGCCCCGTCTGGATCTATCCCCGGCTCGATCTCAGAAGGGGTTCCACCCTTGCCAGGTCGCCACCCCGGCTACTCCGGCGACGATCGTCGCGGCGCCGACCGCGAAGCCCCACGGCCCCCGCACCCAGCTGGGAACCCGCGAGCTGTTGGTTGCGCCACTTTGGTCGACGGCGCCGTGAACGGTGGCGGGACCCGCTCCTGTCGCATGGGCGGAGCTGACGTTGATGACGCTCCGCTTGGCGTTGTGGAGGACCACGTTGACGGCCTGGGCCG
>DATCYH010000438.1:0-9838 GCA_036570405.1 Nocardioides sp. | reverse complement strand
TCCTCCCCGCCGGCCAGGACTGCGAAGAAGGCAGCGAAGACCGGCTCCATGCTCATGATGATCGCGCTCCGGGTCGGTGGCAGGTGCGCCTGAGCCCAGGTCTGTCCGGCCATGGCCAAAGCTCCGGCGACGATCGCCATGTAGAGGATGCTGAGCCAGTCCGCGCCGTTGTCGGGCACCTCGATCCCGTTGGGCACTGCTCCGACGAAGCAGACCACCGAGATCACTGCGAGTTGGAGGATCGCCATCCCCATCGCCTGGTCCGGGTCGGACCAGGCGCCGAGACCGACGATGTGCAGGGCATAGACCACCGCGCTGAGCAGGGTCAGGCTCTCGCCGTAGCCGAAGGCCAGTCCGCCCGGGTGCAGGGTCAGCACCGCGATGCCGGCCATCGCCAACCCCACCGTCCCCCAGGTGACGGCCGTGATCCGGGTGCGCAGCAGGAGCGCGGCCAACAGCGGCGTGAAGATCACGTAGAGGCCGGTGATGAAGCCGGACACCGAGGCAGCGGTGTGCGCCAGCCCGATGGTCTGCAACACCTGGGCCCCTGCATAGAGGCAGCCCAAGACCACGGCCTGTCTGCGTGAGGCGGCCGAGAGTCGGGCGAGCGCGCGCGGGAACAGGAGCAGCAGGGCAACCGTCGCGATCGGGAACCTGATCGCCAGGAAGTCCAGCGCACTGATCCGGTCCGAGAGGTCCTTGATCAGGAAGAAGGTCGATCCCCAGGCTGCGGCCATGGCCAGGAGCGCGAGGGAGGCCAGCAGTTGGGTGGTCCGTCCGTCGTTCGCGGCCTGATCGGGGGAGGCCGGATCGGGCGAGGCGGGGGCCGTGGCGCTGGGTTCAGTCGCCACGAGCCTGCTCGCGCAGCTTCTTCAGCAGGTCCACGTCGGGGTTGCCGGCCTCGCGCGACCCGGGTGTCTCGAGGATGAACGGCACCCCGTCGGTGGCCGGATGGGCGAACAGGTCGCGGAACGCATCCTCGCCGATGTGCCCGGCCCCGATGTTCTGGTGACGGTCCTTGAACGCGCCGCGCACGTCCATCGAGTCGTTGGCATGGATGAGGCGCAGTCGGCCCTCACCGCCGATCTCGACGATCCGGTCGACGGTGGCAGCGGTGCCGCCCTCCTCGTCCAGGGGCGCCCCGGCCGCGAAGACGTGGCAGGTGTCCAGGCAGATGCCCGCCTTGGGGTGCATGTCGAGGGCCTCGAGGTAGGGCGCGAGGTCCTCCACCCCTGCGCACAACGAGCGGCCCTGCCCGGCAGTGGGCTCGAGCAGCAGCCACGGTGCGGCCTCATCCTCGATCGCATCGAGGAGCGGCAACAGGCCTTCGCGCACCTGGCGCATGGCGGCGGCGTACTTCTCCTGAGACCCGCTGGGGTCCACGAACGAGCCGGTGTGCACGACCACGCCCTCCGCACCGACCTCCGCGGCCCGCTTGAGGTTGTGCGCCACCGTGGCGACGGACTTCTCATAGGTCGTCGGGGTCGGGGAGCCCAGGTTCACCAGGTAGGGCGCGTGGATGAAGGAGCGGATGCCGCCGGCCTCGCACTGCTCGCGAAACCTGCGGTCCTGGACCGGGTTGCCGGCCGAGGCCGCCCAGCCGCGAGGGTTGCCGACGAAGACCTGCAGCGTCTCGCAGCCCAGCTCGTGCATGTCGACCAAGGCCCCCGCGGCGAGTCCCTTGCCGACGGTGACGTGGGTGCCGATGGGATTGCGGAGCGAGGCAGCAGGCATGTGCCGCAGCGTAGTCGTCACACGATGGTGATGGTGACGGTGCTGCCCTTGGCGGCCTTGCCGCCGCCCGGTGACTGGGTCAGGACGAAGTGCAGACCGACGTAGTTCTCGTGCTGCTTGACCTCGACCTCGAAGCCAGCGGCCTTGAGTCGCTTGATCGCTGCCTTCTCACCCATACCTCGGACACGGGGTACGTCGACCAGTTCGGGACCCTTGGAGACCTCGAGGTTGACGGTGTCGCCCTTGAACAGCTCACCGCTGGACGGGTCCTGGTTGATCACCTTGCCCTCGTCCACGGAGTCACTGAATGACTCGGTCCGCTCGACCTTGAGGTCGAGGTCCGCCAAGGCCTTCTCGGCCTCGTCGGCGGACTTTCCGGTCCAGTCGACGACCTTGATCGGCTTGGGGCCCTTGCTCAGCTCGATGTCGACGGTGGTGCCGGGCTTGAGGCTGGTGCCGGCCTTGGGGTCGCTGCGGATGACCTCACCGGCGGGCACCTTCTCGGAGAACTTCTCGATCGACCTGCCGAAGTCGAGGTTGGCGTCCTGGATCGCCTTCTGTGCCTCGTCCTCGGTGCTGCCTGCGACCTTGGGCACGGCGTACCGTTCCGGCCCCAGGGAGAGGACGACGGTGACCGTCCCGCCGTCGAGGACGCGATCGCCCGCGGCCGGGTCGGAGGAGAGGACCATGCCCCTCTCGACCGTCTCCGAATAGGCCGGATCGCCCTCGGCGTAGTCGAGGCCCGCACCCTCGATCTTCTTCTCGGCCTGTGCCGCGGTCAGCGAGAGCACGCCCGGTGCGGAGGTGTAGCGCGCGAACCCGAACCACCAGGCTCCCAGGCCGAGGGCCAGGGCCAGGATTGCGGCGATGACGAGGTAGAGCGCACCACGCCGTCGTCGTTGCGGCACCTGTTCTTGGGCCGACCGGCGCGGGTCGGAGCTGTCGCCGGGCGCGCGCAGCGCGCCGGCCTCGATCATGCTGGTGTGCTCGGAGTGCCCGGCGTCCACCTGCTCGAGTGGGTCCTTGGCGGTGTTCTCGCGCGGACCTGCCTCGGCCAGTGGCGCGGCGACGTGCCCGGGACCGTCGGTGTCCTCGTCCGTGGGTGCATCCTCGATCTCCCGCACGACGCCCGATGTGGGGGAGAGGTCGGCCACCAGCTCAGGGTCGTCGAGGATGCCTTCGTCGAGTGCCTGGCGGACCCGGTGGGCCTGGTGCAGCAGGACGCCCGCGTCGGCCGGTCGCAGACCGCGGTCGCGAGCGGTCGCGCGGGCGACGAGCGCATCGACATAGGCGGGGATGCCGGGGACGGTGAGCGAGGGAGCCGGGATGTCCTCGTGGACGTGCTTGTAGGCGACCTGGATGGGGGACTCGCCCTCGTGCGGCTTGCGGCCGGTGAGGAGTTCGTAGAGCACCACCCCGGCGGCATAGACATCGGCGCGGGCGTCGGCGCGGCCATCGATGACCAGCTCGGGAGCCAGGTAGGAGACCGTGCCGATCAGCACGCCACCGGTGGCCGTGTGCTGGGTGTCGGCGCTGATCGCCTTGGCCAGTCCGAAGTCGGCGACCTTGACTCGTCCGTCGGGGGCGATCAGGACGTTCTCGGGCTTGATGTCGCGGTGGATCAGGTGGGCCTGGTGGGCCGCACGCAGGGCGGCAAGGACCGGTTCGAGCAGCGCGAGGGCCTTGCGCGGGTCCATCGGTGCTTCCTTGCGGATCACGTCGCGCAGGGTGTGCCCGGGGACGTATTCCATCGCGAGGTAGACGGTGCCGTGCTCCTCGCCCTGGTCGAAGACGCCGACCACGTTGGGGTGGGACAGCCGTGCCGCGTGGCGCGCCTCGCGCACGAACCGGGCTGCGAAGTCGCCGTCATCCCCCATCCCCGGATGCATGATCTTGAGCGCGATGACGCGGTCGAGACGCTCGTCATGGGCCTCGTAGACCGAGGCCATTCCGCCGCTGGCGATGCGCGACTCGATGCGATAGCGCCGATCCAGCAGTCGCCCGATCAACGGGTCGCTGGGATCCCGTTGTGTGCGTGGCTCCACTGTTCGACCTCCGTGCGCGCGGCTGGATGGGGAAGGATCCGCCGTGGGCAATCCTACGGACTACCCACGAGCGGACCCGTCCTGCGCGCCCCTCGGCGTGGCGTGTCGGCCCCGCCGGTGCACAGCTGAGGTGAGCCAGATGGGCAGCCAGGGGAGTCAGTCAGGGGTCAGGATGGGCTCAGGAGGGGTCCCACCCGGATTCGAGGCGATCCTGGAGGGCCTTCACGTTGCGCACGTAGCGCACCGAATCGCGGTAGATGCCGTGTCGGCGTACCGCACCCAGACCCTGGTAGTAGGCCGCAACCTGGTGGGTCGTGCTCGATGTCTGCTGGTCGAGCACCTTGAGTAGGAGCACCCCGGCCGCGACGTTGTCATAGACGTTGCGCAGGTCCAGGGTGCGGCCCGCATAACCCTCCATCCAGTCACCGGTCCCGGGAAGGACCTGCATCGCCCCGATGGCGTTGGCCGACGAGACGTGATGCATCTGCCAGCCCGCCTCCTGCCAGGAGACGGCGAGGGCCAGGTGCGGGTCGACCCCGTGGCCGCGAGCGGTGCGGATGATGACGTTCCGCACCGCGGCCTTGCTGGGCCTGGTCTGCCAAGCGGTCGACGTCGAACGGGTGCGCGGTGCGGCCCGCTCCGTCTCCCGGGTGCCGCTCGTGGCGGAGGATCCGGAGCGCGACTTGCGGGCCGCTGCGGTGACCACGGGGATCTGGATCCTCTGGCCCACCCGGAGGCGGCCGTTGCCGTCGAGGTCGTTGTAGGAGATCAGTTCCCGGGTCCACGCGTGGTACTTCACCGCGAGCCCGGTGGCGGTGTCGCCGGCCTTGACCGTGTAGGGGACGAGGTCGCGACCCGGCGGCAGCTTCTCCTCGGCCGCTGCCTGGCTGGTCAGGGTGGGCGCCAGGGTGAACATCAGGGCTCCGGCCGAGGCAGTGGCGACGAGTCGTGCCAAGCGGCCGATGAGGCGTGGTCGAACGTGTCGTGCGGGACGGTGAATGGGGGAAGACATTGCGGGTTCCCTTCATCTCTCACCCGGTGCCCGGGGTTCCGAGGACCCCGATGGCGCAGACGGGCAACCCGTCGACGGTAACCGCAGTGACGGGTGATGCTCAAGGGGCAGGTGCGGCAGGAGGTGCGACGGGCCGGTTCAACGCCATGATGTGGAAGAGTTGGCGCCATGAACGATGTTGCTCCCTCCAGTGCCCCCACGCCCGAGTCCGACCTGGGTGCCTTGGTGGACGAATGGCTGGACTGGTCCGAGACTGCGTCGGCCCTGGGCGTGAGCGTGAACAAGGTCCGGACGATGATCCGCGAGCACGACCTCGCCGCGGCCGTGCCCTCACCCGGTGCCGGTCAGAAGGTGCCAGCCCTCTTCATCCACGACGGGCTGATCGCCAAGGGTCTCCCGGGCCTGCTCACGATGTTCCACGACGGTGGCTGGAGCGACCGCGAGTGCATCGAATGGATCTACACCGACATGGACCTGCCCGGCCGCCCGATCGACGCGCTGCGTGAGAACCGCGGCTCCGAGGTGAAGCGACGGGCCCAGGCCGAAGCGCTGTGAGACGTTCGGCGACCGGTGGACGCGCGGTTGCGGCCCTGGTCGTCGTCCTCCTCCTGGCTGGGCTCTGGGTCCTGTCCGGCCAGGGATCGGACTGGTTCGCCGACGCGCGGGATCCGGGCGCATCGAGCAGCTCGTCCACCGACCCCGAGTCCGGACTTCCTCGCATCGACGAGGACGACCTGCCCGAGGAGGCCCGCGAGACCTTGGAGCTGATCGATGACGGCGGCCCCTATCCCTATCAGCGCGACGGCATCGTCTTCGGCAATCGCGAGGGGATTCTCCCGGACCGGCCCCGCGGCACCTATCACGAGTACACCGTCGAGACGCCCGGCATCGAGCACCGTGGAGCGCGACGGATCGTGACCGGCCGGAGCGGCGAGTTCTTCTGGACCGAGGACCACTACGAGTCGTTCGAGAGCATCCGGCGATGAGTGGCCTGGCCGCAGTGCTTGCAGGCGATGTCGCCGCGGGCGTGCACCGGTGGCGCTCGGGGCTCGAGGCCGACGACGTCGCCGAGACCGTACGTCGTACCGGCCGGGCGTTCGGGCACGTCGACGGATGGCTCGCCACGACCAAGACCGAGGTGCTGGACGCGATCGGTGTCGCCCTCCGCTTCCCGGACCACTTCGGGCGCAACTTCGACGCCCTGGCCGACTGCCTGCGCGACCTGGCTGGGGAGACCGTGCTGCTCTGGGACGGCTGGGGCACCTTCGCAGCCGACGACGAGCGGAGCTTCGCCGTCCTCCTCGACGTGCTGGAGGAGCGCACCCAGGACCGAGCGGGACCGCGCTTCGACGTACTCTTGCGTGGCGCGGGGCCCGAACTGCCGCAGCTGCCCACGCTCGAGTGACAAGGCCAGGCAGGGAAGGACCCCAGTGAGCTATTTCGAACGCATCGACGGTGCCCGCTTCCTGGCCACCCGCCACACGAGCGGTGCGTGGAACGAGGCCGAGCAACACATCGCTCCGGCCCTTGGCCTCCTCGTGCACACGGTCGAGCTGGATCGCGACCAGCGGCGTGACGATGCCCTGCCGTTGGCCCGGCTCTCCTACGACATCCTCGGCACGATCGCGGTCGGGGAGTTCGAGGTGTCGGTGAGCGTGCTTCGCCCCGGGCGCACGATCGAGCTCGTCGAGGCCGTTCTCAGCGCCGACGGTCGCGCCGTCGTGACGCTGCGGGCCTGGCTGATGCAGTCGACCGACACCGGCGCCCTGGCCGGCAGCGACCTGCCGCGGCTCCCGTCCCCGGACGCGATGGAGCCGTGGGACCCGACCACCGTCTGGCCGGGTGGCTTCATCGAGTCGGCACAGGTACGCCGCTCGCACACGGCCCCGGGTCGTGCCCAGTTCTGGGTGCGCACCGCCATGCCCCTGCTGGACGAGGCAGTCAGCGATCTGGCCCGGTTCGTCGGGTTGCTCGACATCTCCAACGGGATGACGGTGCGGGTCCCACCGCGCGAGGTCGCCTTCCCCAACGTCGACCTGACTGCCCATCTGTTCCGGCAGCCGCGAGGCGAGTGGGTCGGCTTCGACACGACGGTGTCATTCGGACCTGGCGGGCACGGCCTGACCAGCAGCGTGGTCCACGACCTCGACGGTCCGGTGGGCACCTCGGCGCAGGCCCTCACTGTCCGACCCTGATGGTTCGGCCCCTGAGCATCCGCCCCTGAGAGAATTCAGTGCGCGCGCTGGGTGACCGCAGCGGAGAGCTCGCGCAGGGCATGGACGGCTTCGTCCCGGAACGATGCCTCCTCGAGCGCGGCACGTGAGCGGTCCGCGAGCTCGTCGATGAGACTCTCGACCTGCTGCTCGGCACCGCTGCCGCGGATCAGGGCACGGAGCTCGGCGACCTCGTCCTGGGTGAGGTCCGATCCCAGGGAACGGTCCAGGAGGGCGCCCTGGTGCGGCGCGAGGGCATCGAGGGCGTGCGCGACCAGGACGGTGCGCTTGCCCTCGACCAGGTCGTCGCCCGCCGGCTTGCCGGTCACCGCCGGGTCGCCGAAGACGCCCAACTGGTCGTCGCGCAGCTGGAATGCCTCGCCGAGTGGCAGACCGAAGGCGCTCAGGGTCTCGATCTCGGCAGGAGAGGCGCCGCCGAGCGCGGCACCGATGTGCAGCGGGCGCTCGATGGAATACTTGGCGGACTTGTAGCGCAGCACCGTCATCGCGGTGTCGACGTCGGCCTTTCCGCGGGCTTGGACCGAGACGTCCAGGAACTGCCCGGCCACGACCTCCGAACGGCAGATGTCGAACATGGCGAGGGCTGCCTCGACCCGCTCGAGGGGGAAGCCGCAGCGACGTAGCAGCTCGTCTGCCCAGGTGAGCAGCAGGTCGCCGAGCAGGATCGCCGCGGCGGCGCCGTACTGCTCCGGATCACCTGACCAACCGGCGTCGCGGTGCTCACCCTCGAAGGCGCGATGGGTCGCCGGCCGGCCGCGACGGGTGTCAGAGGCATCCATGAAGTCGTCGTGGACCAGGGCGCTGGCATGCAGGAACTCCAGGCTCGCGCATGCCCTCAGCAATGCCTTCTCCTGGCCTGCCGGGAGCTCGGAGACGGCCTTGAAGCCCCAGTGGCAGAAGGCGGCGCGGAATCGCTTGCCGCCGGTGACCGCCTCGCGTGCGGCGGTCACCAGTCGCGCTGCGTCGGGACCGAGCGGGGCGAGCCGTGTGGCCTGCTCGTCGAGGAACTCGTCGATCGCAGCCTGGAGGCCGGCCCGGAACGCGTCTGCATCAGTCACGGCCCCGACCATAGCCACAGTGGTCTGTTGGATGGACAGCGGTGGGCCGGTCGGTGGCTGCTCCCTATGCTTCCGGCATGAACATCGAATCGCGGCGCAGCATCGGGGCGTTGATCCGGGAGGGGAAGCGTTCCTTCTCCTTCGAGTTCTTCCCGCCCAAGGACGAGGCCGGCGAGGAGCAGCTGTGGCAGGCGATTCGTGACCTGGAGCCCTATCGGCCGACGTTCGTGTCGGTGACCTATGGCGCCGGCGGGACCACGCGCGACACGACCGTGTCGATCACCGGTCGAATCGCCCGCGAGACCTCGATGGTCCCGATGGCACACCTGACCTGCGTGGGGCACACGGTCGAGGAGATCCAGCAGGTGCTCACCTCGCTGGCGGACAGCGGGGTGCACAACGTCCTCGCTCTTCGCGGTGACCCGCCCGGTGGCCCCGGGACCGAGTGGGTCAGCACCCACGGTGGCGTGGACTACGCCTCCGACCTGGTCAAGGTGATCAAGGAGGCTGCGGACGTCTCCGTCGGCGTGGCCGCCTTCCCGGAGGGCCACGTGGACGCAGCGACCCTCGACGACGACGTCGCGGTGCTGAAGGCCAAGCAGGACGCCGGTGCCGAGTTCGCGGTGACCGAGATGGTGCTGCGGTCCTCGGACTACTTCGCCCTCGTGGAGCGTGCGAAGGCTGCCGGCGTGGACTTCCCGATCATTCCCGGGGTGATGCCGATCCTGAACATCAACTCGATGCGCCGGATGGTCGAGCTGTCCCGTCGCGAGATGCCCGCCGAGGTCGTCGACCGGCTCCGTCCGTTCGAGGAGGACCCGGCCGGGCTGCGCGCCGAGGGCATCCGGATCGCGACCCAGATGTGCGAGGAGATGCTGGCCGGCGGTGCGCCGGGCCTGCACTTCTACACGTTGAACCGGTCCAAGGCGACCCGGGAGATCTTCGAGGCCCTGAGCATCACGGCCTGAGCAACCCTCAGACGGGGTGGTCGAGCGCGACCTGTTGCGCGACCAGCGCGGCGGACAGGCCGACGAACGGTATGCCGCCCCCCGGTGCGGCGTGGGCGCCCGCCGCATAGACCCCGGGGATCGGTGTCGTGGTGGAGATCCGGTGGTTCAACGTGGTCCGGCCCTGCCAGAGCACACCCATCGGTGACGCGCCGAACTCCTCGACCTGCCTCCGGGCGGAGCGGTCGACCCTGACCTCGACGTTCGGGCGGATGTTGGTGCCCTTGCGGGCAAGGGCCAGCACGATGTCCTCGGCCAGGAGTCCACGACCGAAGATGGTCCAGGCCTGGCCGCCCTCGGGCGCGGTGCCGGAACGGCGTACGACCACGAGCGGGTCACCGTGGAAGACCGTCTCCTCGGGCATGTCCGGGATGCCGTCACCGGTCAGTCCCACGTGGCACACGACTGGGGGGAGCGCCGGCATGGTGCGGCGCACGTGCTGGGCCAGCGCAGGGATCCGGCGGGGATCGATGGCACAGACCACGACGTCGGCGTCCAGCTCGCCGGTGCTGGTCGCGACGGCGACCGCCCGGCCGTCGCGGACCACGATGTCGCTCACGTCGACGCCGGTCAGCACCGTCACGCCGCGGGTGGTCAGGCGTTGGGCGAGCACATCGGCGAGCTGGCCGAAGCCGCCCTCGATCTTCCAGCCCCCGAAGCGTTGCTCGACATAGGCACGCATGCCCAGCCAGGCGGGGACGTCGCGGGTGTCGTGGCCGGCGAAGACGAACGGGTGCCCGGCAACCAG
>DATCYH010000437.1:0-4262 GCA_036570405.1 Nocardioides sp. | reverse complement strand
CTGACCGATCAACCTTGACGCGTCCTGGTCGTTCATGGGCCGAGGACAGGACGAGCGGTTCAGCCCGTGTGCCGGACGGCTTCACCCCGCGCGACGCGCTCGCGCTGCGGAACGACGACGTACTTCGGGTCGTTGGCCGAGGCGATGCCCGCCTCGAAGACCCCGATCCGGGTGCACAACGACCCGGCCATCAGCGCCGCGCCGGATGCCATCGAGACCGCTCGGGAGCGGCGCCCCAGCAACGCTCCGGTCGCGCCGAGCATCGTCAGCGCCTTGCTGGCCTGCATCCACCGACCGGCCGAGCCCTGGTGCAGGGTCTCCGCGGAGAGCCCCATCGACTGCTCCATCCGGTGTTCGGCGACCAGGTCTACGACCGCTCCACCGACCGCGAACGCCCGTGCCGGACCGGACTCCCCCGACGGTGCCCCGATCAACCCGAGGCCACCGGAGGCAGCAGCGGCCGAGCCGCAGAAGACGAACGGCAACTCCTCGTGGGCCGAGTGCCATGCGGGAGTGGCGGTGTCGGAGAGCAGCACCGCGGTGTAGGCCGCGACCGGCGGAGCCGTCACTGCCGCCGCGATCCCGGCCGGTCGACCCAGGCGCAGCGCCAGTCCGATCGGCCCCCGCTGCCAGCGTGACGGCAGCAGCCCGGCCACCTCTGCTGCGGAGGCCAGTGCGGAGAACGGCCCGTGCAGTGACAGGAGCCAGGTCCCGACCGACATCGGTGAGGTCGGCTTGGCCACGCGCAGCATGTTGAGGAAGCGGGACGGCTTGCCGAGGTCCTTGATCAGGAAGAACATGCTCAGCACGAGAGCCACCGCGGACCCGAGCCGCGACGTACGCCGTAGCCCGGGGCGATCGGTCAGGTCGGCCCCGGCGCCGAGGATGGCACTGCCCGCGGCAACTCCCCCGGTGAACATGTAGTAGGCGATGTCGTGCTCCCACGGGGCCGGCTTGACGATCGGTCGGCCGTAGTAGGAGTCGAAGTCAGCCTCCGGCACGATCGAGTCGCGCGACGGCGATCCCCGGTGCTGCGCTCCGCTCTGCTGCGGTGCGTCGGTGGCGCGGTCGGTGTCGGTGCGCTGCTCGGACCCGGTCATGGCCGCCTGCCCACGAACGAGACCGCGGCCCCCGCCAGGAGCGCGAGAGCGGCCGCGCCTGCGCGGCGATACATCGTCGGCAGGTCCTTGGTGGTGACCACCGGGTCCGGCGGCAGCCCATAGACCTCGGGCTCGTCGAGCAGCAGGAAGAACGCCCCGGTGCCACCGACACCGTCGTCGGGGTCGTTGCCATAGAGCCGGGCATCCATCACGCCCTGTTCGTGCAGGCGGGCGACGCGGTCGTTGGCCGTGCGGCGCAGCTCCTCGACGTCACCGAAGAGGATCGACTCGGTCGGGCAGGCCTGGGCGCACGCGGGCCGTTGCCCGTCGGTGAGCCGGTCATAACAAAGCGTGCACTTCTGGGCGATTCCCACACTCGGGTCCCCATCGGGGCCACGGCGCCGATCGATCACGCCATACGGACAGGCCGCGACGCAATAGCCGCAGCCGTTGCAGATGTCGTCCTGGACCACGACGGTGCCGAACTCCGAACGGAACAGCGAGCCGGTCGGGCACACGTCGAGGCAGGCAGCATGGGTGCAGTGCTTGCAGACGTCGGAAGACATCAGCCACTGGAAGTCGGGCTTCTCCTCCTCGGGTACGTCGTTGGGCGCGGCGCCGAGGGTCGGCATGCCGAGGTCGACCGGTGGTGTGGCCTTGGCTGGTCTCTCGATGAAGGCCACGTGCCGCCACTGGTTGGCGTTGAGCGAATGGCTGTTGTCATAGGAGGTGCCGAGCATGGCAAAGACGTTCTCCGGGACGTCGTTCCACTCCTTGCAGGCCACCTCACAGGCCTTGCAGCCGATGCAGATCGAGGTGTCGGTGAAGAACCCCTTGCGGGCGGGCGGATCGTCGTAACCCGCGTTCGGTGCTGGATCGAGAGGGCCGAAGAGACTGTTCGCCATCCCGTCCCAGTTGAAGAGGCTGTCGCGAAGACTCATTCCTCATCCTCCCTCTCGGTGCGCGCGGTGACGATCGGGCCACGTTCAGACCCCACGGTTCCGGACCGCTCCCGATAGCCGTCGATCAGGGCCCGCAACTCCGGTCCGCGCGGACGCCTCCCGGGCTGCACGTCGCAGGTGCCCACCTTGGTCTCCTGAATCTGGACGTTGGGGTCGAGGGTGATCCCGAACAGGTCGTTGGCCGAATCACCGGTGACCAGTCCGCCGCTGCCCCAGTGATAGGGCATCCACACCTGGTGGACGATGCGGCCCTCGACCTTCAGCGGCCGTAGCCGTTCGGTGACCAGCACTCGACCCTCGATCGCGGAGCGTGCGGTGACCACGTGGCACCAGCCCATGTGGTCGAGCCCGCGCTCGGCGGCCAGCACCGGGGAGACCTCGACGAACATCTCCGGCTGAAGCTCGGCGAGGTGTTCGAGATAGCGACTCATCCCGCCCGCCGTGTGGTGCTCGGTGAGCCGGCTGGTGGTGAACACGAACGGGAACACGTCGGCGTGCTGCTGCGGTGGTGCCGGGTTCATCGGGTTGTCGTCGCGGACATATTCCAGCCGGGTCGGGTTGGACTGCTGCCCGTAGAGCTGGTTGCGGAACGGGGACTCCACCGGCTCGTAGTGGGTCGGCATCGGTCCGTCGACCAGACCCTGCGGCACATAGAGCGCACCCTTTCCGTCGCCCTGCATGATGAACGGGTCGATGCCCTCGATCGCAGCGACGCCGTCCGCGCCCTCGGGCGAGCGGTAGGAGGGTGACTTGGTCTTCTCGAAGTCCGGTACGTCGTCGCCGGTCCACTCGCCTTTCTCCTCGTCCCACCAGACGTAGGCCTTGCGCTCGCTCCACGGCTTGCCCTCGGGGTCGGCGGAGGCACGGTTGTAGAGGATCCGCCGGTTCATCGGCCAGGCCCAGCCCCACTCGGGAGCCACGAACGACTGCTCGTGACGCGACTTCTTGCGGGCAGCCTGGTTGACGCCGTCGGCATAGACACCGGTATAGATCCAGCAACCACCGAGCGTCGAGCCGTCCGCCTTCATCTCGGTGAACGAGGACAGCAGGCGACCGGAGTCGACGTCATAGCCGTTGATCTCGCGCAGCACCGCGTCGGCGCTGGGCTCCTGCCACTCGGCCTCGGCGTTGCGCTCGGTGTGCAGCGGGTAGTCCCACTCCAGGTCCAGCACTGGTCGGTCGCGCTCGTCCGTGGAGTCGGCCAGCCGCTCCTTGATCATCCGGCCCAGGTGGTAGAAGAACCACAGCTCTGAACGTGCGTCGCCGGACGGGTTGACCGCCTTCTCGCGCCACTGCAGCATCCGCTGGGTCTGGGTGAAGGTGCCCTCCTTCTCCACGTGCGAGGCGGCGGGCAGCAAGAAAACCTCGGTACCGCATTCCTCGGGCACGATCTCGCCGGTCTCGATCTCGGGCGAGTCCTTCCAGAACGAGGCGCTCTCGATCTCGAACAGGTCGCGCACCACCAGCCAGTCGAGCTGCGCCATCCCGAGGCGCTGCAGGCGGCCGTGGGCCGAGCCGACGGCGGGGTTCTGTCCGAGCAGGAAATATCCCTTCACCTTGCCGTCGATCATGTCCAGGACCGTGCGATAGGTGCCGTGGTCGCCGGTGATCTTGGGCAGGTAGTCGAAGCAGAAGTCGTTGTCCTGGTTCGCTGTGTCGCCCCAATAGGCCTTGAGCAGGTTGACCGCATAGGCGTCGGCCTTGGACCAGAACCCCTTGCTGCCCGGTTTGCGGACGCTGTCCACCCAGTCGTCGAGCGTGGGGTGCTGCTCCGGGTTAGGCATCGGCAGATAGCCGGGCAGGATGTTGAACAGCGTCGGGATGTCGGTCGAGCCCTGGATGCTGGCGTGGCCACGCAGGGCCATGATCCCGCCGCCGGGGCGGCCCATGTTGCCCAGCAGCAGCTGGAGGATCGCGCCGGTGCGGATGTATTGCACACCCACGCTGTGCTGCGTCCAGCCGACGCTGTAGACCAGCGCGGTGGTGCGCTCACGACCGGAGTTCTCCGTCCAAGCGCGACAGACCTCGAGGAAGTCGGCCTCCGAGATGCCGCACACCTGCTCGACCACCTCGGGGGTGTAGCGCGAGAAGTGTCGTTTGAGCACCTGGTAGACGCAGCGCGGGTGCTGCAGGGTCTCGTCGCGGGCCGGGTGGCTGGCCACCTGCATGCCGTGCGACTCGTTCTGCAGACCGGCCGCCG
>DATCYH010000436.1:0-3285 GCA_036570405.1 Nocardioides sp. | reverse complement strand
GCGCCCCTCGAGGCCCTCCGGGTGAGCCTTGAACCTGGGAATCGGCCATGCCACGTCGTTCCACCCCTCCTGTGCCGGCATCGGCGGCCGGTCGCTGCACCAACGCGCCACTGAATCATTGGTGACGCCATGGTGGGCGATCTCACCTCGCACCCGACCTGCTAGAACGGAGGGGCGATGTCACAACACCTCTGGTACGTCAGTTATGGGTCCAACATGTCACTGGTCCGTCTCCGGTGCTACCTCGAGGGCGGCTGTCCGCCCGGTGCCCGGGTCACCTACGCCGGCGCCCGCGACTCCACGCTCCCGGCGGCGGACGTCGCAGTGGAGCTCCCGGGGAGCCTCTACTTCGCAGGCGAGTCGAGGACGTGGGGCGGTGGCGTCGCGTTCTACGACCACGACGTCCCCGGGCCGACCCCGGCCCGCGCCTACAAAATCACCGCGGAGCAGTTCGCGGACGTCGCCGCCCAGGAGATGCACCGCATCCCCGATCCCGACGACCCGTTGGTCGAGGTGCTGCTCAACGGCCTGGTGGACGGACTCCCCGACGGGCGGCACGCCGCCGGTCCCGGTTCCTACGAGACGCTCATCGAGGTGGGCCGCCTCGACGACCTGCCGATGCTCACCTTCACCTCGCCACACGGCCGCGACGCGATCGACCACGCTCCACCCTCCCCGGCCTACCTGGCGATGATCGCCGAGGGCCTGCGCGACGCGCACGACTGGGACGACGAGCAGATCAAGGCGCACTTCGCGGCACTGCGGCGTGACTCGACGGCGTTCGACACCACGCGCTGAGCCCATTACCGCAAGTGCCGGCACAGTGGCAGACTGCCGGGCGTGGCACTTTTCAAGAAGCGGGGCGGGACGGCCGAGGCCGAGCCCCACATGAACCCGATCGACCTCGAGACCCTCGCGAAGATCAACCAGCAGAGCTCGCCGGACACCCCGCGCGAGTGGCTGCAGGTGCTCTACGCCGCCGACGAGCGGGCCGCACGCAAGGCCGCCGACGAGATCACCGCCGCTGACTGGGAGATCCGCACCGTCGAGGAAGCCGAGGACGGCGACGACTGGCTGGTGCTGGCGGCACGCACCGACGTGATCCTCAGCCCGGAGCTGGTCTGCCGGGCCCGGGCCTTCTTCGAGAAGGTCGCCTCCCGCACGTCCGGAGGGCAGTACGACGGGTGGCAGGCCAGCCTCTGAGGCGACGGCTCAGGCGAGCAGGCGACCCGTCTCCTCCAACCCCCTGGCGACCTCGGCGAAGCTGGTGCTCAACGGCGACAACCCCACCCGCAGTCCCGTGGGCGGCCGGAAGTCGGGAATCACGCCGACCTCCCAGAGCCTGGCTGTGACCTCGCGGAAGTCGGGGTGGTCCAACAGCAGATGGCTCCCCCGCCGGGTGGCCTCGCGTGGCGAGGAGACGACCACGCCGCGCGGGGCCAGCAGCTCGTCGGCGACCTCGATCGCGAAGCCGGTCAGGGCGATCGACTTCTCCCGGATCGTGGCGATGCCGGCCTCCTCGATCAGGTCGAGCATGTCGAGCATCGGCTGCATGGCGAGCACCGGCGGCGTCCCGCTGACGAACTGCCGGATCCCGTCCGCGCCCGCATGGGAGGGGCCCATCGCGAACGGGTCCGCGGCCCCCATCCAGCCCTGGATCGGCTGCGTCACGCGGTCCTGGGCCATCTGCGAGACATAGCCGAACGCCGGCGAACCGGGGCCGCCGTTGAGATATTTGTAGGTGCACCCGACCGCGAGGTCCACCCCGGCGGAGTCGAGCTGGACGTCGAGGGCACCGGCGCTGTGGCAGAGGTCCCACAGCACCAGGGCTCCGGCCTCGTGCGCCGCCGCCGTGATCGTGGGCAGGTCGGCCACCGCACCGGAGCGGAAGGCGACGTGGCTGAGCAGCACCAGGGCGGTGCGCGGACCGAGCACGGCGCGTACGTCGTCCACGCCGACGCCGGCGATCGGGTCCGGGTCGATCCACCTCAGCACCAGTCCCCGCTCGGCAGCGATCCCCTCGACCACGAAACGGTCGGTCGGGAAGTTGCCGGTGTCCACGACGACCTCGTTGCGCTCACCTGCGTTGTCGACCGCCGCCCGGATCAGTTTGTAGAGCATCACCGTGGTCGAGTCGGCCACGATCACCTGACCGGGTGCGGCGCCCAGGGTGAGAACGCCCAGCCGGTCCCCCACCTCGGTCGGGGCATCGAACCACTGCTCGTCCCAGGACCGGATCAGCCGATCGCCCCAAGCTCCGTCGATGAACGCCGACAACCGGTCCCGGGTGGCCCGCACCGGGCGGCCCAGGGAGTTGCCGTCGAGGTAGGCCACCACGTCCGAGCTGTCGACGAACGCGTCGCGGAACCGGGCCAAGGGGTCTGCAGCGTCGAGCCGCTGCGCCCGCGCCGCGAGGTCGTCATACGTGCTCATTCGTCCTCCTGGATCGTTGCCGGCAGACGCCGTGCGGCGCCCAGCCATCTGATCAGCTCGTCCGCGTCCGTGGGCCGCGGCAGGGGTGCACTCAATGCCGGCGGCCCCCCGGTCACGGCGTCGATCAGTTCATCACCGTGCAGCCCGGCCCGGCCGAGGGCGCGGATCTCCGCGTTGTTCACGCCTACCGGCGTCGGTCCGTTGCCCATGTCCGTGCCGTAGCGGACGGTGCCGCCCAGCGCCCGGAACCGGACGATGTTGTCGATCGCGATCTCCATCGCGGCGGGTGCGTGGATGGCCAGGGTGGAGATCCAGGTCATCTGGGCACTGGCGGCGAGGAGCCCCTCGGGCACCCGCTCGGTCCAAGGCGCATGGACCAGCACGTCGGCTCCGACCCGCAGGGCCAGCTCGACCGTGCCCGGTCCCTCGGCATGGACGAGCACCGGGAGGCCATCGACGTGCGCCTCCTCGACCAAGGCCTCCAGCACCTCCTCGGAGAGGTTGGCGAAGTCGTCGTGGAGGGTCACCTTGATCCCCGAGGCCATCCGCGTGACGGCTTCCCGCACCGCCACTGAGGCGTCGGTGGCATCGACGATCTCGCGCACCGCCGACGGCGGCGCCCACTTGCGGCCGGTGGGATAGCCGCCCGGGGCGGTGTGGAAGGGGCCGACGATGTGGACGTCGACCCCGGACGGTGGATTTGCGCGGAACCCCTGTGCAGCAACGGGATCCCAGCCGAGGTCGTGCACCTGGACGACCGGCGAGTCGGCCAGCAGATCCCGTTCGACCAGACCCAAGTGGACGTGGTGATCGATCACCCCGCCGAGGATCGTCCCGGTCACTTCAGGTGAG
>DATCYH010000435.1:0-5326 GCA_036570405.1 Nocardioides sp. | reverse complement strand
GCATTGCAGGCCTGCTCGGTGAGCCTGTCGGCATCCTCCACGATCAGGATCTGCCAGCGCCTGCCCACCGGGGCGAGCGCGGAGCGGCGTACCAGATCTCTGACCTCGTCGACACCGATCGAGAGTTTCTCGGTGCGGATCAACGACACGTCGGCGTGCGATCCGGCGAGCACCGTGCGGCAGGACTGGCAAGTCCCGCAACCGGCCTGCTCGCACTGGAGCGCGCCGGCGAAGGCGACGGCGGCGTTGGACCGGCCCGAGCCTGGAGGCCCGGTGAAGAGGAAGGCCTGGCTCATCCCGCGCCCGGAGGCGGCATCGCTGAGCGCGGTGATCACCGGGCGCTGCCCGACCAGGGCGTCCCAGACGGTCATGCCTGCTCCTCGGAGGCCTTCCGGGCCTGCGCCAGCATCGGCGAGACCCGCGACCGGATCGCTTCGGCGATCTCCTCGATCGGCTTGCGTGCATCGAGGACCAGGTAGTGCTCGGGTGCCGCGGAGGCCATCGCCAGGAACGAGTCACGGACCCGGATGTGGAAGTCGACGGGCTGACCCTCGATCCGGTCGCGCTCCTCGAAGCGGCCCAGGCCTTCGGCCGGGGCCAGGTCCAGCAGGACCGTGAGGTGCGGACGCAGGTCGCGGGTGGCCCACCTGGCGATCGCCTCGAGCTCGCTGCCGTCCACCTGTCGGCCGGCGCCCTGGTAGGCCAGCGTGGAGTCGACGTAGCGATCGGTGATCACGATCGCGCCCCGCTCCAGGGCCGGCTCCACCACGGTGTCGACGTGCTCGGCCTTGTCGGCGGCATAGAGCAACACCTCGGTGCGGTTGGAAAGATCGCCCGTTGCCGGGTCCAGCACGATCTCGCGCACGCGCTCGCCGACCGCCGTGTCGCCGGGCTCGAAGGTGCGGGTCACCGTATAACCCTCGGCCTCCAGCCAGTCACCCAACAGCCGCGACTGGGTCGACTTGCCGGCGCCTTCACCGCCCTCGAAGCAGACGAAGACCCCAGTGGCCGCATAGCGGCCACCGTGCTCGAACAGGTTGCGCAGGTCCTCGCTCAACAGGGTCCCTTCCGATCGTCCATGGCACGGTAGGCGGCGAGACCGACAACGCTCGGCACCACCCCCGCGATCAGGACGGTAGCGGGTGCGCGCCCCCACGTCACCGCCCGCTCCCCCGCGCCCGGCCGCACTCGGTCAGGACTGCTTGGCTGCGCTCTTCTTCGCCGTCGATTTCTTGGCTGCCGACTTCTTGGCTGCCGACTTCTTGGCCGCAGTCTTCTTCGCCGTCTTCTTGGCGGGAGCCTTCTTCGCGCCCTTCTTGGCAGCCTTCTTCGCCGGCCCCTTGGCCCGGCGCTCGGCCAGCAGCTCGGCGGCGCGCTCGATGGTGATCTCCTCGACCGTGTCGTCCTTGCGAAGCGTGGCGTTGTACTCGCCGTCGGTCACGTAGTCACCGAAGCGACCGGACTTCACCACGACCGGCTGACCCGAGACCGGGTCCGGGCCGAGTTCCTTGAGCGGAGCGGTCGCGGCACCACGGCCACGCTGCTTGGGCTGGGCATAGATCGCCAGCGCCTCGTCGAGCGTGATCGACAACAACTGCTCCTCGGACGCGATTGTCCGCGAGTCCGTGCCCTTCTTGAGGTAGGGCCCGTAACGACCGTTCTGTGCGGTGATCTCGACGCCCTCGGCATCGGTCCCGACCACGCGGGGCAGCGACAGCAGCTTTACCGCGTCCTCGAGGGTGACCGTGTCCAGGGACATCGACTTGAAGAGCGAGCCGGTGCGCGGCTTCTCCTTCTTCGGCGCGTCCTCGGGCAGGACCTCGGTGACATACGGGCCGTAGCGGCCGTTCTTTGCCACCACGGTCAGGCCGGTCTCCGGGTGCTCGCCGAGGACGGTCTCCTCGCCGGCCGGGTTGGCCATCAGCTCGCGGGCCTTCTCCAGGGTCAACTCGTCGGGAGGCAGGTCGTCGGGCACGTTGGCACGCTTGGGCGCCGCAGACCCGTCGTCGTCCGGGCCGGGCACCTGCTCGATGTAGGGGCCGTAGCGGCCGACCCGCAGCTGGATCCCGGACTCCTTGCCACCGATCGGGAAGGTGGCCAGCTCCTTGGCATCGATGTCGCCGAGCTCGGTGACCAGCGTCTTGAGCCCCTCGACGTCGCCGGTGCCGTAGTAGAACTCTCCGAGCTCGGTCTGGCGGTCCTTGCGACCGGCCGCGATCTCGTCGAGGACGTCCTCCATCTCGGCGGTGAACTCATAGGAGATCTGGCGCGGGAAGTGCTCGACCAGCAGTCGGGTCACCGAGAACGCAAGCCAGGCCGGCACCAGCGCGGTGCCCTTCTTGTAGACATAGCCGCGGTTGAGGATCGTGCCGATGATCGAGGCGTAGGTCGAGGGCCGGCCGATCTCGCGGTCCTCGAGCTCCTTGATCAGCGTGGCCTCGGTGAAGCGCGACGGCGGCTTCGTCTCGTGGCCCTGCGCCTGGAGCGAGGCCGAGGTGACCCGGTTGCCCTCTTCCAGCTTGGGCAGGCGGGTCTCCTGGTCGTCGCGGGCAGCGGCTTTGTCGTCGGTGCCCTCGACATAGGCCTTGAGGAAGCCGTGGAAGGTGATCACGCGACCGCTCGAGGAGAACACGACGTCCTCGCCCGAGGTCGCCGCGCCGCCATAGCGGATCGAGACCGACTGACCGACGGCATCCTTCATCTGGGAGGCGACCGTGCGCATCCAGATCAGCTCGTAGAGCCGGAACTGCTCGCCCTTCAAGCCGGTCTGGGCCGGCGTACGGAACTGTTCCCCTGCCGGACGAATTGCCTCGTGCGCCTCCTGGGCGTTCTTCACCTTGGAGGTGTAGGAGCGTGGCGTGTCCGGGAGATACTCGGAGCCGTAGAGCTCACGGACCTGGTCGCGCGCGGCACCGATCGCGGCGCCCGAGAGCGTCGTGGAGTCGGTCCGCATGTAGGTGATGAAGCCGTTCTCATAGAGACGCTGGGCCACCGACATGGTGACCGAGGCGCTCATCCCGAGCTTTCGGCTGGCTTCCTGCTGCAACGTGGTCGTGCGGAACGGCGCATAGGGCGAGCGTTTGTAGGGCTTCGACTCGACCGAGCGGACGTCGTACGTCGTGTCCTGCAGCGCGACAGCCAGGGCCTCGGCGCGGTTGCGGTCGAGGTGGACGACCTTGCCCTCGGCCGACGCCTTGAGCTGGCCGTCGTCGTTGAAGTCCGATCCGCGCGCCACGCGGGACCCGTCGACGGTGTGCAGCTTTCCGGGGAAGATCCTCGGGTCGTGGCCGGTGCCGGCGTCGAACGAACCGTCCAGGTCCCAGTAGGACGCCGTACGGAAGGCCATCCGCTCGCGCTCGCGGTCGACGACCAGGCGGGTCGCCACCGACTGCACGCGACCGGCGGACAGACCGCTCATCACCTTGCGCCACAGCACCGGGGAGACCTCGTAGCCATAGAGGCGGTCGAGGATGCGCCGGGTCTCCTGGGCCTCGACGAGATCCATCGCGATCTCGCGCGGGTTCTCGACGGCCTCGAGGATGGCCGGCTTGGTGATCTCGTGGAAGACCATCCGCTTGACCGGGATGTTCTTCGGCTTCAGCTCGTCGAGCAGGTGCCAGGCGATCGCCTCGCCCTCGCGGTCCTCATCGGTGGCGAGGAAGAGCTCGTCGGCGCCCTTGAGCAGGCCCTTGAGCTTGGTGATGTGGCTCTTCTTGTCGCGAGGGACGACGTAGTAGGGCTCGAAGCCGTTCTCGACGTCGACGGCCAGGCGGCCCCACGACTTGTCCTTGATCTTCGCCGGAGTGTCGGCGGCGTTGTTCGGGAGGTCGCGGATGTGGCCGATCGATGACTCGACAACATAGCCGTCCCCGAGGTATCCCCCGATGGTCCGGGCCTTTGCCGGGGACTCGACGATGACCAGCTTGTGTGCCACTTGAACTCGACGCTCCTCTTCTGCTGCGGGAGCTCATGCACGGACGTGGCCGAGCCCCTCGGCGGCTTTACGGTAGCGCGTGTTCGGCCAGTCCCCACCCCGGACGGCTGTTCGGACCACTGGGCGGAGCCTCTAGGAGACCTTCATCCCCGCGATCATCTTGTCCATCGCCTTCACCAGTTCGGCATCGCCGATCGGGGTGACGCCGATGAACATGGCGAAGTTCTCGCCGTCGCCCAGGTCCACCACGGTGACCTCCGAGACATCGCCCTCTGCCTTGACCCGCTCGTCGTTGACCCGGATCTCGGTGCGATAGCTCCAGCCGTCCTTGCCGTCGACCGTGACGGCCTTGTCGTGGACGTCGGTGCTGCCGCTGAACCCGCTGTAGAGCGTGTCCTGTCGCGTCATGCACTCCTGGATCGCGTGGGCCGCCTGCTGGGGCGTGGTGAAGCCGCTGGCGCGCTCGATCCGACCGACGATCAGGGTCGAGATCCAGAACTCCTCGATGCTGCGATAGGCCACGTCGGTGTCGAAGGCCCAGGCGAACGCCTCGCCATAGCGCGGTTCGCGGGTGTAACCGGGCGGGATGGTGGCGCTCAGTCCGCCACCGACGAGCTGCTTCGGCTTGGCCGTCGACTCACGCTCCATCGGCTTGCCGCTCTCGCAGTTGACGAAGTCGGCACCCGGCGGCTTCGTGCTGGGCGTGCCCGAGGGCCCGTCGCTTCCTTGGGAGTCCGACGGGCTCGGCGTCGCCGAGCTGGACTTGTCGTCGCTGACGTTCTTCTTGTCGTCGTCATCGCCACCGGTGACCAGCACGGCGGTCAGGATGCCGCCGGCCACCAGCAGGACTGCCAGCGCCGCGATCAGCGGGATCAGCCACTTCGGCCGGCCATATGCCTGGTTGTCGGGGCCTTGGTTGCCCGTTCCTTGGTTGCCGGGGCCCTGGGAGCCACCGAACTGGCCGCCGCCGGCGCCGTACGCCGTCTGCCCGTAGGCCCCTTGGCCGCCTTGGCCATAGCCCTGACCCTGACCGTAGGAGGTCGCACCATAGGGAGTCTGGCCATAGCCCTGTCCCTGACCGGACTGGGGATATCCACCCTGCGTCTGGCCATAGCCGCCGGACTCATAGGGGTTCGGGCCCGTGCCCGGGGCGGGGCTGGTCGGGTCGTCGGTCGTCTCGTTGCTCCAGGCGCTGCCGTCCCAATAGCGGAAACGGTTCGGCTCGCCCGACGGATCTGGATACCAACCTATGGAGGACACGTCCGCTCCTTTACCCTGCGTCGCCCGCGAAGAAACCCTCCGCGACCAGTTCCCTGACCACCGGAAGATAGGTCGTGCGTGCCGTTGCTGGCTCAGTGTCCAGCAACTGGGCCAGCGCGTCGAGGATCTGGC
>DATCYH010000434.1:0-4340 GCA_036570405.1 Nocardioides sp. | reverse complement strand
AGGCGTCCGACCAGGGCCAGGCCGGCCCGGCGGCGTTCGCCGTACGCCTCACGAACTTCGAGGGGCCCTTCGACCTGCTCCTCAGCTTGATCGCCAAGCACAAGCTCGACGTGACCGAGGTTGCCCTCTCGGTGGTCACCGACGAGTTCATCGCGCACGTCAAGGCCGGTGGGGCCGTCTGGGACCTCGAGCAGACCACGTCGTTCCTGCTGGTGGCCTCCACCCTGCTCGACCTGAAGGCCGCTCGTCTGCTCCCTCAGGGAGACGTCGAGGACGAGGAGGACCTCGCGCTGCTGGAGGCCAGGGACCTGCTCTTCGCGCGGCTCATGCAGTACAAGGCGTTCAAGCAGGTGGCCGGAGTCCTCGAGTCGCGGTTGGCTGTCGAAGGGCGACGGTTCCCGCGTGCTGTCGGGCTCGAGGAGCGCTTCGCCACCCTGCTTCCCGAGGTGTTGATCGGCATCGGACTCGACCAGTTCGCCCGGCTCGCCGCGCGGGCGATGGAGCCGAAGCCGATCCAGGAGGTCTCGCTGCAGCACATCCACGCTGCCAAGGTCTCGGTGCGCGAGCAGGCCTCGATCGTCGTCGAACGCCTCCGCAGGCAGGGAACGATGACCTTCCGCGCGCTGTGCGGGGACTCACCCGACACCTTGACGACGGTGGCCCGGTTCCTGTCCCTGCTCGAGCTCTTCCGCGAGGGCGCGGTGGGCTTCGACCAGGTCACGCCACTCGGCGAGCTGACGGTGCGCTGGACCGGTGACGAGCAGGGCGACATCGAGATCCAGGACGAGTTCGACGGCACCCCGCCCGAGTCTGGCCCTGTTGATTCCGCCCCCGCAGCTGAGATGCCCGGTGCCGAGACGCCCGGTGCCGAGGCTGTGGACGCAGCGACAGCGGGGACTGAGACAACGGGAACCGGGGCAGACCCGCACGACGAGACGACCGACGAGGAGCGCGATGACTGAGCAGCAGGTGGCAGGGACCGCGGATCACGAGGGCCCTGAGGCCCCGGAGAGTCCCGAGACCCCTGAGGTGCCGCGTGCCGAGCTCCGTGGGTCGCTGGAAGCGATCCTGATGGTCGCCGACCAGCCGCTCGACCAGATGACGCTCGCCACCGCAGCGGGCCATCCGGTGGAGACTGTCGTGGCGGCCCTGCACTCGCTCGCGGCCGACTACACCAGCGAGGCCCGGGGATTCGAGCTCCGCAACGTTGCCGGTGGCTGGCGCTACTACACCCGCGAGGAGTACGCCGCGGTGGTCGAGGCGTTCGTCCTCGACGGTCAGCAGGCCCGGCTCACCCAGGCTGCTCTCGAGACGCTCGCCGTCGTCGCCTACAAGCAGCCCGTCTCGCGGGCCAGGGTCTCGGCGATCCGTGGTGTCAACGTGGACGGTGTCATGCGCACCCTGCTCGCCCGGGGACTCGTCGAGGAGGCGGGCCAGGACGGCGAGACCGGTGCGAACCTCTATCGCACCACGAACTACTTCCTGGAGCGGATCGGTATCACTGCCCTCACCGACCTGCCCGAGCTCGCGCCGTTCCTGCCCGACATGGAGGACATGGAGGATGACCTGGCCGAGCTCGCCGGAGCCGGTCAGGCGCAACCGGCTGTTCCGGAGGAACCGAACCCCGAGCAGAACGCCGAACCGAACACAGGGCCGGCCGACGAGCCCGCACACGATCCAATTCACGAGCCGGCCGATCAGTCAGCACAGGCCGCCGGCACCGACCCGGCGGCAGGGGAGCGCGAATGACCACCGACGACGACGGCCTGGTCCGTCTGCAGAAGCACCTCGCCCAGTCGGGAGTGGCCTCGCGCCGCAAGTGCGAGGAGATCATGCTCGACGGGTTGGTCGAGGTGGACGGTGAGATCGTCACCCGCCTCGGCACCAAGATCGACCCCAGCACCGCCGTGATCAGGGTGAGCGGGAAGCGACTGCCCCCGATCAGCCCCCACGTCTATCTCGTGCTCAACAAGCCCCGTGGCGTGGTCTCGACGATGTCGGATCCCGAGGGCCGCAAGACCCTCCAGGACTTCGTGGACGACCGCCCCGAGAGGCTCTTCCACGTGGGGCGTCTCGACACCGACACGTCCGGGCTGATCCTGCTCACCAACGACGGTGAGTTCGCCCAGCGCGTGGCCCACCCGTCGTACGAGCTGACCAAGACCTATGTCGCCGAGGTCGACGGCGAGGTCAGTCGTGAGACCCTGCAGCGCCTCCAGGACGGCGTCACCCTCGAGGACGGTCCCGTCGAGGTGACCGAGTGCCGACTGGTCTCTGCGGGCCAGGGCGGCGCGAAGGGCAGGAGCATCGTCGAGCTCGTCATCCACGAGGGTCGCAACCGGATCGTGCGCCGGTTGCTCGCCGAGGTCGGGCACCCGGTTCGTCAGCTCACCCGGACTGCGATCGGCCCGATCATCCTCCAGGGCCTCAAGCCCGGCTCGCTGCGTGCACTCACCCCCGACGAGCTCGGCACCCTGCTCGACTCCGCGAAACTCTGATCACAGTGCCGAGGTCGCCGCTTCGCAGAGCAGGCACCGATCTGTTGCGGGCCAACAGCTGCGTTGAGACCCCGCGGGGCGCAGGCTGGGCGGCGTACTAGCCTGTGCGGGCAAGGTTCCGCCGTGGAGAGGACGTCATCGTGGCCGTACGAGCCGTGCGTGGAGCAACGCAGCTCGAGGAGGACACCCGCGAGCACATGCTCGAGCGCGTCGCGGAGATGGTCACCGACGTGATGACCTCGAACAGCCTTGAGGTGGACGACTTCATCTCGATCATCTTCACTGCGACCGATGACCTGAACTCGGAGTTCCCTGCGTACGCCGCCCGACGCCTCGGCTTCGACGACGTTCCGCTGATCTGCGCCCGCGAGCTGGAGATCGGTGGTTCCATGCCGCGCGTGGTCAGGATGATGGCGCACGTGGAGACGCCGCTCGGTCGAAAAGACATCACCCACGTCTACCTGCACGGAGCCGCCAACCTGCGTCGCGACCTGACCAAGGTCCGCGAGGTCCCGGACGCCGATGCCTGAGCTGTCCGGACCGATCCTCGTGGTCGGAACGGGACTGCTGGGCACGTCCGTGGGGCTGGCCGCCCGCCGGGCTGGGATCGAGGTCTACCTCAGCGACGTCAACCGCGAGCACATCCGCACGGCGAGCGGCCTGGGTGCTGGCGTCGAGCACCACGGTGAGCCGGTCCAGCTGGTCGTGGTCGCTGTCCCGCCCGATCACCTGGGCGAGGCAATCATCGAGGCGCTGCGGACGACCCACGCAGTCGTGACCGACGTCGGGTCGATCAAGTCGCAGCCCCTCGGTGAGGTGAGGGCGGCTGCGCCCGAGCTGGTGAGCCGCTACCTCGGTAGCCACCCGATGGCGGGCAGCGAACGCTCTGGCCCACTGGCCGCATCGGCCTCGCTGTTCGAGGGCCGGCCGTGGGCCGTCACGGCGCGCGCGGACACCTCGCCCGAGGACCGCTCCCTGGTGATGGCGCTGGTGGAGCTGTGCGGAGCCGTGGCGATCGAGCTCGGTCCCGAGGAGCACGACGAGGCCGTGGCCCGTACGTCGCACCTGCCGCACCTGATGGCCTCCCTGGTCGCCGGTCGCCTGGCCGGTGCACCCGGTGATCACCTCGCCCTGTCCGGTCAGGGCGTCCGTGACGTCACCCGGATCGCGGCAGGTGACCCGGCCCTGTGGCAGCAGATCATCTCGGCCAATCGTGCCGCGGTGCTGTCCCTGCTCGACGAGGTCGCCGGGCGACTCTCCGACCTCCGCGGTGCCGTCGCGGACCCGTCACGCACTGCCCTGGGTGAGCTCCTGGCCGAGGGAGTCGCCGGCACCCGCGCGATTCCCGGCAAGCACGGTGGCCCGACCCGGCCGACGCAGTCGATCTTCGTCGCCGTCCCGGACCACCCGGGCGAGCTGGCCCGGCTGTTCGCAGATGCCGGGGAGATCGGTGTCAACATCGAGGACGTCCACATCGACCACGACCCCGGTCGCCCAGTGGGCCAGGTGGAGCTGGTCGTCGAGCAGGCGCGAGCCGGTCATCTGGCGGACTCGCTGAGCGATCGGGACTGGGCCGTCCGCGAATAGCAATGGCGCCGCCGCAGGCTCTGGGCGGTAGGCTTCGTTCGGCAAAACAGTCGTCAGCGAAGGCAGGAACCAGTGGTCAGCAAGGTCGTCGTGGCTGTCGACGGAACGTCCGGATCGGGCAAGTCGAGCACGTCGCGGGGTGCCGCGTCGCGCCTCGGCCTGCGCTACCTCGACACAGGAGCCCAGTTCCGGGCGATGACCTGGTGGATGCTGCAGCACGGAGTCAACATCCACGACCCGCAGGCCGTGGCCGAC
>DATCYH010000433.1:0-1979 GCA_036570405.1 Nocardioides sp. | reverse complement strand
CGGGGTCGGGGTCGGGGTCGGTCGAAGCGTGCTCTGTCCGCTCAGGACTCGAGCTCGTTGGCGAGCGCGCGCAGCAGCTTGGCGGTCGGCGCCGCGGTCTTCGCCTCGGGGTGGCGGCCACGGCGATAGGTCTCGCCGACGTTGTCGAGGAGCCGGATCAGGTCCTCCACGATGGCGACCATCTCCTCGGGCTTCTTGCGCTGCGCTTTCGACTGGTTGCGCGAGACGGAGGCCGGGGCGTCGAGCACCCGGACCTGCAGAGCCTGATCGCCCTTGCGGCCCTGGGCGATGCCGAACTCAACCCGGGTGCCGGCCTTGAGGGCACCGGTGCCCTCGGGAAGTGCCTCGGCGCGCACGTAGACGTCAGGTCCCTCGGGTTGCGAAAGGAACCCGAAACCCTTCTCGGCGTCATACCACTTCACCTTGCCAACAGGCATCGGCCTGACCTCTTCCATGCTCGTGCACTCGTCCGCGGGGCTCCGCGGCAGCAAAGCCTACGACTGCGGCTCACCGTTGGGCCAATGGGAACGCAACAGGTGGGACACACCTGGCGATCCGCGAGTACGGCGTGGGTGGCACGGCAGCATGGAACGGTGTCGAGCCAGGTCACGTTCCGGTCGGATTCGGGTCGAAACCGACCACGCGACGCCATCAAACGTGACAACCTAGGGGCCCGTCACCGCGATGGCAGCGACGCCCGGACTCACGTCCGGTGCGCTCGGAGGCCTGTGGATGATGAATTGAAAGGCGTCCGCATCGCTGTCACCATTGATGCTCCGCTGCGACACATGGGATCTATTGGGGTTGTTGATGAAGCGAGGACTGATCGGCTGCGCGCTCGGCGCTGCGCTGATCCTCCCTGCCCTGTCCACCCTGCCCGCCTCTGCCGACCAGGTGGCGTCGGGCGAGGACCTCTACATCCTGACCTCGCAGGATGCCGGAACTGCGGCCTATGACGGGCCGCTGAGCACCGCCGACTATCGCAGGACCTTGGTCGCCGAGCAGGACGCCACGCTGGCGTCGCTCGGAATCGACAAGCCGGTCTATCGCTGGACCACTGCGTTGAGCGGTGTCGCCGTCGAGCTCGACACAGGCGACGCCGTCCGCGCCTCGCGGATGGAGGGCTGGAGCGTCGAGAAGGACACCGTCCGCTTGCTGGCCGGCGCGTCGAGTGATCCGACCTCCGCCCCCACTGGCAGCGCCTCGACGGCAACCCCGTCCGCCGGTCAGGGCACGGTGATCGGCTTCGTCGACACCGGCATCTCCCCGGACTCCCCCGCCTTCGCCTCCACGCCTTCGCTGGGTGAGCAGCCCCGTCGATTCCGCGGCCCCTGCCAGGCAGGCGAGGGGTGGACCGCACGCGACTGTGACAACAAGGTCAGCGGCGCCCGTTGGTTCGTGAAGGGCTTCGGCGAGGACCAGCTCCGCTCCGGCGCCTCCCTCTCCCCGCGTGATGACCACGGCCACGGCACCCAGGTCGCGTCGGTCGCCGCAGGCAACGCCGACGTCACAGCACTGGCCGGCAACGAGAACCTCGGCACCTTCTCCGGCACGGCCCCCGGTGCCCGGATCGCCGCCTACAAGGCCTGCTGGACCGCACCCGACCCCGCCGACGACGGCTGCTCGACTGCCGACGTCGTGAGCGCCGTGGATCGAGCCGTGCGCGACCGCGTGGACGTCCTCAACCTCTCCATCGCCGGCGAGCAGGGCTTCGACGTCGTCGACCGCGCCACGCTCGGCGCCGCCGAGGCAGACATCGTGGTCACTGCGGCGGCAGGCAACACTGACGCCCCGACCGGCAACGAGCAACCGTGGATGACCACCGTGGGCGCGGCGTCGGGTCGCGACCTCGGCGGTCAGCTTCGGCTGCCCGACGGGTCAGCGATCACTGGTGTCCTCACCTCCCCCACCCTGCCTCGCGCGGCTCGCCTGGTCCGGGCCGCGGACGCGCCTGCACCCGGTCACACCCGCCAGCAGGC
>DATCYH010000432.1:0-7558 GCA_036570405.1 Nocardioides sp. | reverse complement strand
GCACGGGGCAACCGGAGCGGCGCCAGCATGGAGGCAAAGGTGTCCCCGGGGACGCCGGCGAAGGCGAACAGGCCGGAGACCCGCTCGGGGTGACGGAAGGCGAGCTCGAACATGGTGTTGACGCCGATCGACCACCCCATCAGGACGCTGCGCTCGACACCGATGTGGTCCAGCACTGCCACGGCGTCCTCGACGAACGAGTCGACGCCGACGTGGGTGCGGTCGAGCGGGCGATCCGAGCCGCCGGTGCCACGGTGGTTCCAGGACACGACCCGAATCCCGGAGTCGGGTGCCAGGACCGAGGGCGTGGTCCATGGGTTGGTGCCGAGCCCGTTGCAGAGCAGCACCGTCGGCCCGTCGATCAAGCAGTCGGGGTCATTGGTCCAGCCCCGCAGCTTGGTGCCGTCGGCGGAGACGAAGTCGAAGTAGAAGACCTCAGGGACCGAGGGGAGCTCGGTGGTGGGCCCGGGAGGGACGACGACAGCCATGTGCGGGATTCTGACCCACCAGCACATCGAGCAGGTGGAAACGTGACGCATGCCTCAGGCGCGGCGGCTGACCCGGACGTGCTCGACGGCGAGGCTCGGATGACGGTGTCGCGAAGCCAGATAGGCGTCGACCTCGCGGGCCTCCGCGGTCCGTTGGGCGAGTGCGGTGGCGGCGATCATCGCGTTGCGCCGTGCCGTGAGCTGTGACCGGACGGACCAGTCGTCGAAGATCCGGAGGGCGGAACGCAACAACATGGTCGACCCGATCTCGCTGGCTGGCTCGGAAGTGGACTCTTTTGAACGTAGGACGCTGCTGTGTCCTCGTGGTCAACGACGTGTGAAACATGGGTGAACTAGCGCGGCTCAGGTTCGGGCGGTTCAGTCGGGGACCGGCTCCACGTGCGGTGGGGCAGACCGGGTCGCGCCCACGGATGCAGCGATCACCAGGAGCATCGCGACGACCTGGAGCGGGCTGAGCAGCTCCTGCAGGACGATCACCGCGGCGAGCGCGGCCGCGGCTGGTTCGAGACTCATCAGGATCCCGAAGACCGCAGGCTTGAGGCTGCGCAGAGCAGTCAGCTCGAGGCTGTAGGGGATCACCGAGCTGAGCAGTCCGACTGCCGCTCCGATGAGCAGGATGTCGAGCTGCAGGAGGTCGCGCCCGCCTGCGGCCACGGCGTACGGCACGAGCGCCGTCACGGCAACGACGCTGGCGACGGCCAGCCCGTCCAGGCCGGGCCAGCGCCGCCCGGTGCTCGCGCTGAGCAGGATGTACGACGCCCAGGCGGCGCCGGCGAGGAGCGCGAAGAGGCCGCCGGTGAGGTTGAGGCCGGATGGGTCGAAGCCGAGCAGGAGCACACCGAGGGCGGCAAGGGTGACCCAGGCGAGATCGCGTGGCCGGCGAGACCCCAGGACCGCCAGGGTGAGGGGTCCGACGAACTCGATGGTGACCGCGACACCGAGCGGAATGCGCGCGAACGACTGGTAGATGGCCCAGTTCATCGTGCCGAGACTGAGTCCGAAACCGGCCACCACGAGCCAGTCCGTGCGCGAGCGGCCGCGCAGGTTCGGCCGGGCCAGCGCGAGCAGGATGATCGCGCTGGTGGCGAGGCGCAGGAGCACCATCCCGGTCGGGTCGATGCGATCGAAGAGATCCTTGGCGATCGCTGCGCCGAGCTGGACGGAGGCGATGCTGGCGAGCACCAGCCAGACTGCGCGGCGCATCTGCCTCCTTCCCGTCGGACCGTGGATCTGACACGATCCCACCATGTCGACGTTCGAGGTCTCCCGGTCGGTCAATGTAGTGGCCGACCCCCAGCAGATCCACCGGCTGATCGACGACTTCCGCGAGTGGCAGCGGTGGTCACCATGGGAGGGTGTCGATCCCTCGATGAAGCGCGACTACAGCGGCGCCAAGACAGGCCAGGGCGCCCGATATGCGTGGGTCGGCAACAGACGGGCCGGGGCCGGCAGCATGGAGATCACTGCCTCGACGCCGGACCGGATCGATGTCGCGCTCGCGTTCCAGAAGCCGTTCCGCGCGACCAACCAGGTGCGGTTCGACCTCAAGCCGGTGGCCAGTGGGACCGAGGTGACCTGGACGATGGAGGGGAACCAGAGGTTCCCGATGAGCCTGTTCGCGAGGTTCTTCCCGATGGACAAGATGATCGGCAAGGACTTCGAGAAGGGGCTGGCACAGCTCAAGCAGGCTGCCGAGCAACCGGCCTGAGCGATGACTCCTCCGCGATGACCTCCCGACCCGGAGTCGACAAGGGCACGGCGCTCGAGGCCGCCGCTCTGGCGCTGGGCGTTCCGCGGTTGCGGTCGGTCGGGAAACGCTTCGGCGGAGCCCGCACCGACCTGTGGCGGGTCACCGACGGGACCGAGCAGTTCGTGGTCAAGGCCTACCGCGATCCCGAGGACCACACCTGGCGACGGGAGGCGGCCGGCCTTGCTGCGGTCCGCGGCTCCGGGTGCCCCGATCTGTTGGCGCTGGTCGAGGAGCCCGCCATCGTGGTGATGAGCGACCTGGGCCACGGCTGGAGCCTGGCCGACCACCTGCTGGGCAGGGATCCCGAGGCAGCCACGGACGCGCTGCACGCCTGGGCGACCGCGCTGGCCGACCTGCACGTGCACACCGCGGACCGGGTGGAGGTGTTCCGCGCCCATCTCGGTGATGACCTGCCCGCCTCGGTGATCGCGACAGAGGTGGCCGGGCTGCCGCAACGACTGACCGGGTTGGCCGCCGAGCACGACCTGCCCCTGGTCGATGACCTGGCCGGGCTCCTCCTCGAGGTGGCGACGCCGCTGGAGCGCGAGGAACGGTGGGTGGTCACTCCGGGCGACACCTGCCCGGACAACAACCTGCTCCTCGACGGCGTGGCACACCTGATGGACTTCGAGTTCGCCGAGGTCAGGCACCCGGCCTGGGATGCGGCCTACCTCACCGTGCCGTGGCCGACCTGCTGGTGCGCGTGGCAGGTTCCGCAGCGCCGGGCCGAGGCCGCGTTGACGACGTACCGCACCGGCGCAACCGCCCGGCTGCCCTGGATCGCCGAGCCCGGCTTCGACGACGATCTGGTCGCGGCCACGCTGCTTTGGTGCCTGATCAGCTCGACGATGTTCCTGCCCGGCGGCCTGGATGACGACGAGGGAGACAACGCGGACTCCGCGAAGCGGCCGGGTCGCCGGACGATGGTGCTCAGCCGTCTCGAGCTGGCCTCACGACTTCGTGGACCCGTCGCTCTGACGACGTACGCCGGATCGCTCGCCGCCGAGCTCACCCGGCGCTGGGGCCCGCACCCCCTGAGCACCGCGCCGGCGTTTCCCGACTGAGCCCGGCCTGAACCCGGACTGAGGTCCGGACACCCGACCCGACGGCGCCGAGGCGGGACTAATCTGGGGGCATGAGCGACACCCCTGACATGAAGCCCCGTAGCCGCGACGTCACCGATGGACTGGAGAAGGCCGCTGCCCGCGGAATGCTCCGTGCCGTCGGGATGGGGGACGACGACTGGGTGAAGCCGCAGATCGGTGTGGCCTCGTCGTGGAACGAGATCACCCCGTGCAACCTCTCGCTGGACCGACTGGCCAAGGCAGCCAAGGAGGGTGTGCACGCCGCCGGTGGCTTCCCGCTCGAGTTCGGCACGATCTCCGTCTCGGACGGGATCTCGATGGGCCACGAGGGCATGCACTTCTCGCTGGTCTCGCGTGAGGTCATCGCCGATTCGGTCGAGACCGTGATGATGGCCGAGCGCCTCGACGGCTCCGTCCTGCTGGCCGGTTGCGACAAGTCCCTGCCCGGCATGTTGATGGCCGCGGCGCGCCTCGACCTGGCCTCCGTCTTCCTCTACGCCGGCTCGACCCTTCCGGGCCAACTCGACGGCGAAGACGTCACCATCATCGACGCCTTCGAGGCCGTCGGTGCCTGTCTGGCCGGCAAGATCTCCCGCGAGCAGGTGACCCGCGTCGAGAAGGCGATCTGTCCCGGCGAGGGCGCGTGTGGCGGCATGTACACCGCGAACACGATGGCCTCGGTGGGTGAGGCGCTGGGGATGAGCCTGCCGGGCTCCGCCGCGCCGCCGGCCCCCGACCGCCGTCGCGATGCGTTTGCTGTGAAGTCGGGCGAGGCCGTCGTCGAGATGCTGCGCAAGGGCCTGACCGCCCGTCAGATCATGACCATGGAGGCGTTCGAGAACGCCATCGCCGTCGTGATGGCACTCGGTGGCTCGACCAACGCGGTGCTGCACCTGCTTGCGATCGCTCGCGAGGCCGAGGTGCCGCTGACAATCGATGACTTCAACCGGATCGGGGACAAGGTCCCGCACCTGGCCGACCTGAAGCCGTTCGGCAAGTACGTGATGACCGACGTCGACCGGGTCGGTGGCATCCCGATGGTGATGAAGGCGCTGCTCGAGGCCGGTCTGATGCACGGTGACGTGATGACGGTGACGGGCAGGACGCTGGCCGAGAACCTGGCCGAGATCGAGCCCCCGGCACTCGACGGCGACGTGATCCACAAGATGGACAACGCGATCCACAAGTCGGGTGGCCTGACCATCCTCAAGGGGTCGCTGGCTCCCGAGGGTGCGGTGGTGAAGAGCGCCGGCTTCGACAACGACGTCTTCACCGGCACGGCCCGCGTCTTCGACGGCGAGCGCGCCGCCCTCGACGCCTTGGCCGAGGGCAAGATCGTCGCGAACGACGTCGTCGTGATCCGCTACGAGGGTCCCAAGGGAGGTCCCGGGATGCGCGAGATGCTCGCCATCACCGGCGCGATCAAGGGCGCCGGCCTCGGTAAGGACGTCCTGCTGATCACCGACGGCCGTTTCTCCGGAGGGACCACGGGTCTCTGCGTCGGCCACATTGCCCCCGAGGCGGTGGATGCCGGTCCGATCGCCTTCGTGCGCGACGGTGACCAGATCACCCTCGACGTCGCCAACCGCCTGCTCGAGGTGGCTGTCGATGCCGATGAGCTGGAGAAGCGCAAGGAGGGCTGGGAACCCCACGCCCCGAAGTACACCCGCGGTGTGCTCGGCAAGTACGCCAAGACCGTGCAGTCCGCTGCGCACGGAGCAGTCACCAGCTGACCCCTCCTTCCGCCGACCCGGCAGTTGTTGACAAACGAAATGCTGTCAACAACTGCCGGGTCGACGTTTTCGACACCGAGTCGGCAGTTGTTCGCAAACAAGGTCTGTCAACAACTGCCGGGTCGACGATTTCTGTGCCGGGTCGACGATTGCTCTGCCGGCTCGACGAAATTGGGTGGGCAGCACCAGGCGAGTGGGAGATGCTGGGCGCATGGACCAGCGGATCAGCTTCGTCACCCTTGCCGTCAACGACCTGGAGCGAAGTCGGAAGTTTTATCTCGACGGACTCGGCTGGACCGCCGAGCTCTTCGTGCCCGGCGACGTTCTGATGATCAGGGCGGGGGAGCATCTGGTGCTCTCACTGTGGGACGAGACCGCCTTCGAGGCCGAGGTCGGAGAGACCCGGCGCGGTGAGGGCGTCGTACCGATCGCCCTGGCGCACAACGTGGCCAGCGAGGACGAGGTCGACGCCGTCCTCGACCTGGCCCGGGCTGCCGGCGCCGACCCGGTGCAGGCCGCCAGGCACCGGGAGTGGGGTGGCTATACCGGCTACTTCGCCGACCCCGACGGCTTCCGGTGGGAGATCGCCACGAATCCGGGCGACATCGGTCAGCTGGTGCTGCCATGAGCCCGATCCGCTTCCCCCGACCCCTGCAGTCCGGTGACCTGGTCGCAGTCACGTCGCCCTCCAGTGGAGTCGGCGCAGCGATGCAACCCCGGCTCGAGGTGGCCAGACGCGACCTGGAACGGCGCGGGTACGTCGTACGCGTGGGTGAGTGCATGGATGGGAGCCGGCACGTCTCGGCGCCCAAGCGACAGCGGGCCGAGGAGCTGATGTCGATGCTGCTCGATCCGGAGGTCCGCGCGGTGGTCCCACCGTGGGGCGGCGAGCTGGCGATCGACCTGCTCGACCTGCTCGACTGGGACGCGCTCGCCCAGGCGGAGCCGACCTGGTTGGTCGGCTACTCCGACCTGACCACGGTGATGGTGCCGCTCACCCTCCGCACGGGGTGGGCCACGTTGCACGGCTCCAACCTGATGGACTCGCCCTACCGTGCGCCGGACGGGCTGGCGCACTGGACCGAGCTGGCCGCAGCGACCGGCCCGATCGCCCAGCGCAGCCCCGGCCGGTTCCGCACTGCGCCGCACGGTGACTACATCGCGAACCCGGGCACCGACGTCTTCGACCTCGATGCCGTCGACGGCTGGAGCGTCCTGGGCGGAGGCGATGCCGAGGTCACCGGGCGTCTGATCGGTGGCTGCGTCGAGACGCTCGGTGCGATCTCGGGCACGCCGTACGCCGACATCGCCGGGTTCGGTCGCGAGCACGCGGACCAGGGGATCCTGGTCTATGTCGAGGCTTGTGACTTCGGTCCCTATGACGTCGCCCGGATCCTGCACGGCTTCCGGCTCGCGGGCTGGTTCGAGCACGCCAACGCGATCCTCGTCGGGCGCCCCTCCGCGCCGGACACCGAGGGCTTCACCCAGCACGACGCGGTGGCCGACGCCTTCTCAGAGCTCGGCCTCCCGGTGATCCTCGACGTCGACTGCGGCCACGTGGCGCCCTACCTCCCGCTGGTCAACGGCGCGACGGCGACGGTGCGGGTGCGCGACGGCCGCGGCGAGGTCACCCAGCACCTTCGATGAGCTCACCCGATGCACGGCGGACCGTCGGGTGAACGCCCACCAGAACCCGTCCCGCGGATGCCCTAGGGTCGGCGAGGTGACTGAGTTCCGCACCAATGAGTTCGACCAGCCGATCGGGCCCGCCGTGGAGGGCTGGGCCGCCGCACCGTTCCCCGACGTCACTGCGATGCAAGGGACGTGGTGCCGCGTCGAGCCCCTGCTGCGCGAGCACGCCGATGAGCTGTACGACGAGTTGTGCGGCCCGGGGACTGACGCGTTGTGGACCTATCTCCCCGTCGGTCCCTTTGCGGACCGCGGCGAGTTTGCGGACCACATCGAGGCGCGCGCGGACGCCACCGATTCGGTCACCGTGGTGATCCGTGACCGTGACGGCATCGCCTGTGGCGTCGCCAGTTATATGCGCATCGACCGTGCCAACGGCTCCGTCGAGGTCGGCTCGATCTCCTTCGGTCCTCGGCTGCAGCGGACTGTGGCCGCCACCGAGGCGCAATATCTCTTGGCCAACCATGTGTTCGAGCTCGGCTATCGGCGCTATGAGTGGAAGTGCGACGCGCTCAACGAGGCGTCGCGGCGCGCCGCCGAACGCCTCGGCTTCACCCATGAAGGCACGTTCCGGCAAGCCGTGGTCTACAAGGGGCGTTCGCGCGACACGGCTTGGTTCTCGATCACCGACGACGAGTGGCCGTCGCTGGCGCAGGCGCTGCGTGCCTGGCTCGATGAGTCGAACCAGCCGGAAGGATCCCAGTTGAAGCCGCTGGAGGGTGTCCGCGCGTCGCTGTGAGTGGCATGCTCGAGGCATGGGCGAGAAGTTGACCGACCAGCAGGTGCTCGAGC